>JAIXVY010000468.1 GCA_027482505.1 Opitutaceae bacterium
GCGCGCGCGGCGGAGGCGAGAACGGTTGCTGCGGCCAGGACGGGGACGAGTTGCGGGAGTTTCATGGTTTGCGAGAAAAGGTGCGTCGCAACCATGCCCGAAGCGGCGATGGGTCCGGAACCGGGCGCCGGCCCGGAGGAACCGTGGGGGCGCGGGCGCGCCCCCGCGCACGAAAAAAGCCCGCGGTCGAAGGACCGCGGGCCGGGGGCGAAACGAGTCGGGGATTCGAGGCGTGGTTCAGAAGGCGGCGCGCACACCGGCGGTGAAGGCGCGGCCGGGCAGCGGCGCGATGTCCTTCAGGAAGCTGGTGTGCAGGCGCGCCTCCTGGTCGGCGAGATTGCTGCCGCGGATAAAGAAGTCGTAGGTGGCATGACGGGTCTCGAGGCAGTAGCCGAGGGTGAGTCCGAGAAGGGCGTAGCCCGCGGTGTCGTCCTCGCCCGGCGCGGAATCGCTCTGGCGGGCGACGAGCACGGCATCGGTTCCCGCGCGCCAAGGGCCTACGCGCCAGTCGAGGGCGAGGCGACCCTTGAACGGCGGGATGCGGGGAAGGTCTTCGCCGTCCTTGTCGGTGGCGCGCACGTAGTCGAGGGCGGTGGTCAAATCCAAGGTATGGCGGGTCTCGGCGTGGAGGTGCCAGACGGCCTCGGCCTCGAGGCCATAAAAGAGCGCGCCGGTTTGGGAGAAGACGGTGCGATGAAACTCCTCCACGCCCGGAGGCACGACAGGCGGCAGGGGCTGGTTCTCGTCGTCCACCTCCACTCCGGTGTCGCGTTCGTAGATGTAGCCGTCGAAGAGGTTGGCGAAGCCGGCGAAGGAGCCGGTGACGAAGCCGGTGGTTTTGCGCAGGCCGGTTTCGAAGCCGTAGCTGCGTTCCCGCTCCAGGCCGGGATCGCCGATCTCGTAGGCGTGCGTGCCGTGGTGGGGGCCGTAGGCGTAGAGCTCCTGGCCGTTGGGCGCGCGCTCGGTGTAGCTTAAGGATCCGAAGACACGGTAGGGCTCGGAGAGCTTGCGCACGAGGCCCAGGCTGCCGCCGAGGGTGGTCTCGGCGGAGTCGCGCGCGGGGAGCACGAGATTGGCGCCCGAGGTGGTGTCGGTGGTGGTGAATCGCTCGGCGTCGATGCGGCGGTGCTCGACGCGGGCGCCGGCCTGCCAGGTGTTGGCGCCGACGGTGCGCTCTTGGAAAACAAAGAACGCGCCTGAGTCGGTGGTGTGGGTGGGCAGGAAAGCCTCGTCCCCGGAGGCCTCGGTTTGTGCGGTGCCGAACTGGGTTCCTACCGCGCCGGTCCAGCCGCCGATCTCGCCGTTCACGAGTTCGAGGCGGCCGTCGAGCCCCTGGTTTTCAAAGATCGTGCCGACCGCGCCGCCTTCGATCTCGGTGTGGCGGTAGTCGGCGTGACCGACGCGGAGGCGGGCCTCCTCGAAGACGCCGAAGTCGCGTTTGTAGACGGCGGAGGCGTCGACCCGGCGCTGGCGGAGGTCGATGTCGACGAGTTCGTCGTGCTCGGGCGGTATGCCGTAGAGCGTGTCGAAACCGTTGTAGTTCACGCCCGCGTCGAGGATATCGGACACGTAGCTCAACCCGACGGATCCGCCGCGGGTCTCGACGTGGGAATTGAGCAGGGTGCCGCGCGGGGCGTCCTCCTGGCCGGACGCGCCGGGCACGTCGATATCGTCGGCTTCGCGGCGGAAGCCGTCGAGGTGGAGCACGAAGCCGGACTTGTTTGCCCGGTCGGGCGCGAGGGCGACGTCGATCGCGCCGCCTGCGGAGTAGCCCGCGCCGTTGTCGGTGACGGTGGAGTCGAGCACGCCGGAGACGGCGCGCTCGGGCAGCTCGGATTCGATGCGGTGGTCGATGACGTTGACCACGCCGCCCAGCGCCGCGGAGCCGTAGAGGAGGGAGGCGGGGCCGCGCACGACCTCGATGCGCTTCACGAGGAAGGGCTCGACGGAGAGGGCGTGGTCGGGCGAGGTGTTGGAGGCGTCGAGCGTGTCGGCGGAGTTGGCCAGCACGCGCACGCGATTCGCTCCGAGGCCGCGCAGGACGGGGCGGCTGGCGCCGGGGCCGAAGTAGGTGGAGGAAACGCCGGGCAGGCCGGCGAGGGTCTCGCCGAGCGTGGGCTGGCGGGCTTCCTGGAGAGCCGCGCCGGCGAGCACGCTGGTGGAGCCGACGAGGTCGGCCTGGCTGCGCGCCACCGGACTCGCGGTGACGACCAGATTTTCGAGCACGACAGGTTCGTCGGCGTGGTCATGGGCGGGCGCCACGGGCGCGCCGGCCGGAGTCTGGGCCTGCGCGGCGAGCGCGGCGCAGAGCGTTACAAAGGAGGAGGTGCGAAAGGAGAAAGAGGGCATGATGGAGCGGTTTGAGGGTGCCCGGCCGCGCGACGCGCGGTAGGCGCACGAAGAAGGCGCCAATCGGGCGGGGGTTGGGTAAATGCCGCCGAATCAGGACCGACGCATCGGTCTCAGGGCGGTAAAAAGTAGTCCGCGCGTTTGGGCGCGGCCGACTTTGCTGATTCAATTCAAACCGTCGCTGGCGGAGCCAAGGCGGGCGGGTGCAGCCGGTCTGGCGCGGGTGCGGGCGCGGCTTGAGGCGCCGCCGGCAGGATCGTTTCCGCCAGCACGCGAGGCGGCAGGGGAACGGGTGCGGCTACCGGAGTCGGCAAGCCCTGCGCGAAAAGCGTGACGACGCATCCGCCATCGCCTTCAGGCGCGGAGTGGGCGGGCGAAGCATCTTCGTGCGTGGTGCAACACGCGTGGTCGGCCGCCGGATGGTGCAGCCGGGCGTGGACGTCGGGCATCCACGCGAGCAAACCCAGCGCAAAGACGAGGCCCGCCAACAGGGCGGCCACGCCGGAGCGAAGCGGGGAAATGGGGGCCGGGGCCGGCATGGATGAACCCGTTAAGGAGCCGTCCATGCCGAAAGGTCAAGCCGGAGGCGTGTTACGACGGGCGGATTAAGCGCCCTGGGTCTGAAGCTGGTCCGGCGTGGCGGCGGGACGGTGCGTGATGTAGGCGCGCTGGACGGCGACGTGGATCTGCTCGATGCGAAGCTGAAGTCCGTCGAGGTATTCGTGGAGGCCGGAGGCGATGACGGCCTTGATGTCGGCGGAGCGGATGTCCTCGCGCAATTTCACGATGAGTTCGCGGGCGCGGGCCACGGCGGGCTGTCCGTCGCCGGGGCCGATGCGGGCGAGGCACTGCTCCGCCTCGGAAACGGAGTAGAGCACGCTGCGGGGGAAGGCCTCGTCGCGCAGGAGGTAGTCGACCACGCGCACGAGATCGAGATCGCCGCGGCGGGCGCGGCGGAAGGCCTCGAAGCCGGAGCAGGAGCGCAGGACGGAGGCCCATTGCACCATGTCGAGGGCGGAGCCCACGGCCTGCAGGCCGGGCAGGATCATGAAGTATTTGATGTCGAGGATGCGCGTGATGTTGTCCGCGCGTTCGAGATGGCGGCCGAGGTCGTAGAACCACCAGCCTTCGTGGCGCGGGATCATGGCGTCGGCCACGCCGTGGAAGAGCTGGGTCTGGCACTTGATCCACGCGAGGTAGTCGGCGGCGCCGAGCTGGGCGTAGCGGGTAAAGTCGTCGTCTTTGAGCCGGAGGAAGAAGGTGTTGAGCGTCTCCCAGAGTTCGGCGGAGAGCTGGTCGCGGATGCAGCGGGCGTTTTCCCGGGCGAACGCGACGCAGGAGAGGACGGAGGAGGGGTTGCGCTTGTCGAAGAGCATGAACTCGACGACGGCGCGCTCGGTGACCTTGTCGCCGTAGAGTTCGTGGAATTGCTCGTCGGAGCCGGTGACGAAGACGAGCGGTTCCCAGGCGCGGGGGTCGTCGGCGGCCTGGCGGGCCTGGAGGTCGAGGACGAGCTGGGCGTTGACCTCGACGATGCGGGCGGTGTTTTCGGCGCGCTCGAGGTAGCGGGCGATCCAGTAGATGAGGTTGGCGACGCGACTCAGCATTTGTGGAATTTGGATGAAGGTTGGAGGCGGGTGGGCCGAAGGACGGAGGAGAATGACCAATGCCCAAGGTCCAATGACCAATGAAGGCGCGGTTGTGGCGTGGTTAGCGGATGGATGATTTTTTGGCCGCGCGTTCGCGGCGCAGGTTGGCGTCGGTGGTGCGGATGATCTTGCAAAAGATGAGGTGTAGCTCGTGGGCTTCTTTCCAGAGGATGCGCAATGAGTCGGCCTGGGGCTTGCAGGCTTTCGCTAGCATACGGCACCAGTGTTTCGTTTCCTTGGCCTCCTTGCGGCAGAGGGCGATTTTGTGCCGGAAGTCGGTTTTCGTCTCGGCTTCATCGGCCTCCCCATAGTTGGCGCCGAGGCTGGTGCCCGCCTTCACGAACTGGGTGACGAGTGGCGAGTTGATCGGCGTCGCGGGCAACAAGAGACAGAACTCGATCACGCCTTCGCCGAAAACCGCCGTGCGTTCGAATAGATCAAAGGCAGGCGCGGGTGCGGCAGGCGTCCTTTTCATTGGTCATTGGACCTTGGGCATTGGTCATTTCTTGCGAGCGCGGCAGATGCCGTGCTCACACGATGAGTTTCTCGGGCACGGCGGGCGTGGCTTCCTGGTCCTCGGCGGCGAGGACCCAGGTGTCCTTGGAGCCGCCGCCCTGCGAGCTGTTGACCACGAGGCTGCCCTTGCGGAGGGCGACGCGGGTGAGGCCGCCGGGCATGATCTTGATCGAGGGGCCGTTGAGGATGTAGGGCCGCAGATCGATATGGCGGCCCTCGATGACGTCGCCGCAGACGGCGGGGCAGCGGGAGAGGCCGAGCGTGGGCTGGGCGATGAATTTGCGGGGGTTGGCGATGATCTTGCCGCGGAACTCCTCGATCTGCGCCCGCGTGCTGTGGGGGCCGACGAGCATGCCGTAGCCGCCGGCCTCGTCGACCGACTTCACGACGAGTTGCTCGAGGTTGGCCAGGATGTAGGCCATGTCTTTCTCGTCGCCGGAGAGGAAGGTGTCGACGTTGGGCAGGAGGGCGTCCTGGCCGAGGTAGAATTTGATCATCCGCGGCACGTAGTGATACATGGCCTTGTCGTCGGCGACGCCGGTGCCGATGGGATTGCAGAGGGCGACGTTGCCCTTGCGGTAGGCGTCGAAGAGGCCGGGGACGCCGAGGAGGGAGTTCGGATTGAAGGCGCGCGGATCTAGGTAGTCGTCGTCGATGCGGCGGTAGATGACGTGGACGGGCGAAAGTCCGTCGGTGCGCTTCATGTAGACCTTGTCGTTTTCGACGACGAGGTCGGAGCCTTCGACGATCTCGATGCCCATCTGGCGAGCGAGGAAACTGTGCTCGAAGTAGGCGCTGTTGTAGACGCCGGGGGTGAGGAGGACGACGGTCGGCTCGGGAACGTGGGCGGGAGCGAGGTGGAGGAGGAGCGAGAGCAGGTCGCTCGGGTAGGTCTCGACCGGGCGCACGCGGTAGTCGCGGAGGAGGTTGGGGAAGACGCGCTTCATGACCTGGCGGTCTTCGAGCACGTAGGAAACGCCGGAGGGGGTGCGGAGGTTGTCCTCGAGGACGCGGTAGGTGCCGTGCTGATCGCGAACGAGGTCGGTGCCGTTGATATGGACGTAGAGATCGCGCGCGATGGGCACGCCGACGAGCTCGGGGCGGAAGTTTTTGGACGTCTCCACCATCTCGCGCGGGACGATGCCTTCCTTCAGGATTTTCTGCGGGCCGTAGATGTCGGCGAGGAAGAGATTGAGCGCCTCCATGCGCTGGCGGAGGCCGGCCTCGAGCCGCGCCCACTCGTCGGCGGGGATGATGCGGGGGATCAGGTCGAAGGGGAAAATTTTCTCCGTGCCCTTGTTGTCGGAGTAGACGGTGAAGGTGACGCCGCGGTTGACGAAGGTCTGGTCGGCGGTGTGCTGCCGGGTGAGCAGCTCGGAGATGCCGTCCATCTGGCAAAACCGGTCGTGGAGACGCTGGTAATGCGGGCGCGGCCGCCCGGGGGCGGCGAACATCTCGTCGTAAAACTTGTCGGTGTCGTAGGCGGCGAACAGATCGGGCATGGAAGGGGAAAACGAGTCGCCGCGCGCGGCTCAGGTGGCGGGCGGCGGATTGGCCTCGGGCGCCGGAGCGGAAGCGGCCGGAAGGGACCAGAGGAAGCTCTGCTCGCGGGCGACCTCGGCGCCGGCGGGTCCGAGCAGGCGCAGGCGCCAGGCGGTGGGCGCGACCGTGGCTCCGGGCCAGTCCGCGCCGGTCAAGCCGGCGAGCACGGCGCGGGAGCCCTTGGGCAGATCGACGGGGAAAAACTGCACGCGGGCGGCATCTTCGCCGGGCAGGATGTATTCGAGGGCGATGATCGAGCCGGGCTGGGCCTCGGTGCTTTGAAAGCGGGCCAGGAAATAGTAGCCATCGCGCGAGTCTGGCTTGGACCGCACGATAAGTTCTGGGGCCTTTTCCTTGCCGCCAAAATACTCGGCGATGCGGGTGAAGGAATCGGCTGCGCGGTAATCGGGCCAGACGCGGACGAGTTTCACTTCGGCGGCCGAGGCGAGGGCAGGGGCGAGCACCATCGCGGCGAGCGCGATCAAGGTCGGGCGGGGGGAGCGGGGACGCATGGTGCCGAAGTGGATACGAGGGCCGCGGGGGCGGCACAAGGAGGGAAGATGGATGCCGGCAGGTCGCAGGACTTGTGCCACGACTGGGTTCGCATGAGGAAAATTTATCCTTCGCGGGCGTCGGCGACGCGATCGGAAGGGGGGCTAATCGGCTGCATAAACGACGGCTTGGCATTGTTTTTCCCCATGGGGCTGGCATTCGTTGTCGCTCGTCATGCCCCTCATCGATCTCCCCTTGGAGCAGCTCCGCAGCTACGGTGGCCGCAACCCGCGGCCGGCCGATTTTGACGCCTACTGGGACGAGGCCTTGCGCGAACTGGACGCGACCGATCCGCGGCCGGAGTTTAAGCCGAATCCGGCTTTGAATGTAGCCGGGGTCGAGTGTTTCGACCTGTGGTTCACCGGCGTCGGCGGGGCTCGGATTTACACGAAGTATCTCCGGCCGACCGTCCAGGCTCGCGGTGGAAAACCCGCGCCGGCCGTGCTGCAGTTTCACGGTTACTCCGGGCACGGCGGCGACTGGGCTCCGAAGCTGGCCTACGCGGCGAGCGGCTTTTGCGTGGCCGCGATGGATTGCCGCGGCCAGGGCGGGCGTTCCGAGGACAAGGGCGGAGTGCAGGGCAACACCCTCAACGGCCATATCATCCGCGGCCTCGACGACCCGGATCCGCGCAAGCTGCTTTTCCGGCAGATCTTCCTCGATACCGCGCAGCTCGCCCGCGTGGTGATGGGTCTGCCCGAGGTCGACGCCGCGCGCGTCGGCGCGATGGGCGGTTCGCAGGGTGGTGCGCTCACCGTCGCCTGCGCCGCGCTCGAGCCTCGCATCAAGCGCGCCGCGCCGGTCTTCCCCTTCCTCGCCGACTACAGGCGGGTGTGGGAAATGGACCAGGCCAAGGATGCCTATCAGGAGCTGAAGCAGTATTTCCGGAACTTCGATCCGCGGCACGAACGCGAAGACGAGGTGTTCACGAAGCTCGGCTACGTGGATCTCCAGTTTCTCGCGCCGCGCATTCGCGCCGAGGTGCTGATGTTCACCGGGTTGATGGACACCATCACGCCGCCCAGCACGCAGTTCGCCATCTATAACAAGCTGACTGCGAAAAAGGAAATGAAGATCTATCCCGACTTCGGCCACGAGGGCCTGCCGGGCGAGCCCGACTTCACCTACAACTTCATGCGCGGCTTGTGAGCGCCGACATCCCGCTCGCGAGGCGCCCCAGGCGCGCGGCCAGCTCGACATCCAGCGCGGTCACGCGCCCGCCCGCGGAGTGGGTGTTCAAGCGCACCCGCACCGTGCGGTAGACGTTGGTCCACTCGGGATGGTGATCGAGCGCCTCGGCCTCGAAGCCGGCCCGCACCATCCAGGCGAGGGCGTCGCGGAAGGAGGGAAACACGAATTCCCTGGTCAACGCGTCGCCTTCGTGCGTCCAGCCGGGCAGCCCGGCGAGGGCTTTTTCCATCTCCGAAGGGGTGAGCGGCGCGGGTTGGGTTCTTGACATGGCATGCATTCAGAAGCCGGGTCGCGCATCGTCAAATGGCCCGGGACTTCTGGCATTGCGCCGCCGCCGCGGCGCTCCGTAGGGTTTCTACTTTAGTCCGTCTGGTTCCCCGCCGGCTTTGGACGAACCTCCTCCTTCTTCTTTTAGCATGAGTTCCTCCTCCGCCCTGCTTCCCGTGCCCGCGCACGTCGCCATCATCATGGATGGCAACGGCCGGTGGGCGAAGCGGCGCGGACTGCCGAGGCTGGAAGGTCATCGCCGCGGCGTGGAGTCGGTCCGCGCCGTGGTCGACGCCGCCCGCGCGCTGGGCATCCGTTGCATCACCCTTTACGCCTTCTCGGTCGAAAACTGGCGCCGGCCCGAGGACGAGGTCGGCGGCCTCATGGTCTTGCTCGAGACCTTTCTCGCCAAGGAAAAGGCCAACCTGCTCAAAAACCGCGTCCGCCTGCGCGCCATCGGCCGCATCGCCGCGCTGCCTTCCCGCGCCCGCGCCGCGCTGGAAGATGTGATGTCGGCCACCGCCCACTTCACCGAGCACACCCTCGTCCTGGCGCTCAACTATGGCGCGCGCACCGAGGTGCTCGACGCCGCGCGGGCCTTTGCCGTCGAAGTCGCCGCCGGTCGCGCCCGGCCCGAGGACGCCGACACCTGGGAGGGTTTTTCCCGCCACCTCTACACCGCCGACCTGCCCGATCCGGATCTGGTCATTCGCACCTCGGGCGAGACGCGCCTGAGCAACTTCCTGCTCGTGCAGTCCGCCTACGCGGAGTTCGTCTTCACGCCCGTGCTCTGGCCCGACTTCGGCGCGCGCGAGCTGGAGGCGGCGGTCGACGACTACCGTCGCCGCGAACGCCGCTACGGGCTCACCGGCGAACAGGTTTCGCGTCCGGGGCCCGTCGCCGCGCGCGAGCCCGCGCCTTCCGTCATCTAGGTTTCCCCTTCGCCCCGCCGGCCACGTCTTTCGCCTACCCATGCGTCAACGCATCCTCAGCACCTTCTGCCTTTGGGCGCTCGTCATCGCGTGCATCTACTTTTTCGGCACCCTCGGCGGAGTGTGGCTGATCGCCGCGGTGGCCGTGCTCACCCTGCGCGAGTTTTACCAGATGGTGCGGCGCATGGGCCTCGATCCTTTCGACAAGTTCGGCATGACGCTCGGCGCGCTCACGATGCTCGCGCCCTACTACGCGCCGAAATTTCTCCCGCACGCGCCCGAGCTCGCCGCCCCCGGCACCATCCTCGCCGCCGCCGTGGTCGTCTTCGCCCTCCGCATCCTCGGCGAACGCCGCCCCGAGAACCGGGTGGAGACGCTCGCCTGGTCGCTCTTCGGCGTGCTCTACGTGCCGTTCATGCTCTCCTTCCTCTCGCGCATCGCGGTCATCCCGGGGCCCGACGAGAAAAGCGGCCTGCTGCTCATGGTCTGGCTGATCGCGGTGTCGAAATTCTGCGACGTGGGCGCGCTGCTCTCCGGTCTCGCCTTCGGCCGCCACAAGATGGCCCCCGGCATCAGCCCCAAGAAAACCTGGGAAGGCGCGATCGGCGGCGTCGTCATCTCCGCCGGCGTGGGCGCGCTGCTCGCGCACTTCCTCGCCCGGTTCTATCCCGCCGGCTTCACTCCCGTTTTCGCCGCCTTCATCGCCGTGCCCATCGCCGTGCTCGCCATCGTCTCCGACCTGGTCGAATCCGTCATCAAGCGCCGCGCCGACACGAAGGACGCCGGCGCCGCCATCCCCGGCATCGGCGGCATGTTCGATCTCTCCGACAGCCTTATTCTCACCGCGCCCGTGGGCTACATCGCCTTCGCGCTGTTGCACGGTTGAGCGTCGCGCGGAAATCCATGGCGACGTCCATCTCCGCCTCCCCGCGCCGCAAGCGCGTCGTCCTGCTCGGCGCCACCGGCAGCATCGGCGAAAACACCCTGCGCGTGCTGCGCGCCCATCCCGAGGCGCTGGAGCTGGTCGGCGTCGCCGCCAACGGCAGCGCCGAAAAACTCGCCGCCATCGCGCGCGAGTTTGGCGCGCGCCACCTCGCCTTGTTCGACGAGCGAGCGGCCGCGGCCGTTCGCGCCTCCGGTCCCTCCGCGCTGCCCGCCGGCGCCACGCTCCACCCGCCTGGCGTCGAGGGGCTGGTTTCCTTAGCCACCCTGCCCGAGGCGGACGTCGTGCTCGTCGCCGTGGTCGGCACCGCCGGCCTGCGCCCCGCCCTCGCCGCGCTCGACGCGGGCAAGGACCTCGCCCTCGCCTCCAAGGAGATCCTCGTGCTCGCCGGCGCGCACGTCCTCGCCGCCGCGAAAAAATCCGGCGCGCGCCTCCTCCCCGTCGACTCCGAGCACAACGCCGTTTTCCAGTGCCTCCAGGGCCACCGCCACGACGAGATCCGCCGCGTCATCCTCACCGCCTCGGGCGGGGCCTTTCGCGACTGGCCGGCGGAGCGCCTTGGCGAGGCCACCGTGGCCGACGCGCTCAAGCACCCCAACTGGGCCATGGGCCCCAAGATCACGGTCGACAGCGCCACGCTCGCCAACAAGGGCCTCGAACTCATCGAGGCCTCCGTGCTCTTCGACCTGCGCCCCGCCCAGTGCGCGGCCATCGTGCACCCGCAGAGCATCGTGCATTGCCTGGTCGAGTTCACCGACGGCGCCATGCTCGCCCAGCTCTGCCCGCCCTCGATGACCTTTCCCATCCAGCACGCCCTGCTGCACCCGGCGCGCGGCGCGAAGGGCACCGACACCGCCCTGCCGCTCGACCGCCTGCTCAGCCTGGAGTTTCGCCCCGCCGACGAGGGCCGCTTCCCCATGCTCCGGCTCGCCCGCGAGGCCATGGAGCGCGGCGGCGCCGCGCCCGCGGTCTACAACGCCGCCAACGAGGTCGCCGTCGCCGCCTTTCTCGCCGGCCGGCTGCCCTTCCTCGGCATCCCCCGCGTCACCGAGGCCGCCCTTGCCGCGCTGGCCGGCGCGCCCGCGGCCGATTTGGCCGCCGTGCTCGCCGCCGATGCCGAGGCCCGGGCGGTTGCGGAAAAACAAATTTAGCCGCAGATTGCACGGACAAGCGCAGATGCAAAACGCAGGGCTTTAATCTGCGCCCATCTGCGTAATCCGCGGTCAAACACGTCTTTCCTTCTTTTCATGGACATCTTTCAGCTTCTCACCTCCAGCGTCTGGTCGATCCTCATGATCGCTGTCTTTTTCGGCGGCTCGATCTTCGTCCACGAACTCGGCCACTTCTGGGTCGCGAAAAAACGCGGCGTGAAGGTCGAGCGTTTCTCCATCGGCTTCGGGCCCGCCATCTTCAAATGGACGGGCAAGGACGGCGTCGAATACCGCCTCTCCTGGCTGCCCCTCGGCGGCTACGTCGCTCTGCCGCAGCTCGCCGACATGCGCGGCCTAGAAGGAGAACCCTCCGCCGAAACGGCCGCGCTGCCCTCGCCCAACTACACCACGCGCATGCTGGTCTTCGGCGCTGGCGCGTTCATGAACGTCGTCTTCGCCTTCGCCCTTGCCACCATCCTCTGGCAGGTAGGCCTGCCGACCAACGCCGACACCCAGCGCGCCAAGATCGGCCACGTCGCCCCCGAGCTCACCCTGCCCGACGGCGGCAAGGTCAAGAGCCCCGCCGCCGAGGCCGGCCTGCGCCCGGGCGACACCATCGTCGCCATCGACGGGAACGCCGTGACCACCTGGGACGAGATGCGCCAATACCTTTTCACCGGCTCCGGTCGCACCGTCGACGGCCGCCCCCAGGCCGCCCTCACCGTGCGCCGCGGCGAGGAGACGCTCATCCTCTCCGCCAGGCCCGTCCTCGCGGGCGACGAGCGCATGCGCATGCTCGGCGTTTCTCCCTGGCAGGAATTGAAGATCGCCGAGCTCTCGCCCGGCGGCCTCGGCGAAAAATCCGGCCTGCGCGCCGGCGACCGCCTCCGCACGCTCGACGGCGTCGCGCTCACCAGCTTCGCCACCTTTGAGCAGGCCCTCGTCGCCGCCGCCGGCCGCGAGGCCGCCCTCGAGGTCGAGCGCGACGGCGCGCCCGTCCGGCTCGCCCTCGCTCTCCCCGCCGCCGACAAGATCGGCGAGGCCCTCGGTCTCGGTTTCGATCCCGAGATCGTCATGATCCACCCGACTCCGTGGAAACAGATCGGCGACAACGTGCGCATGACCTTCCGCACCCTCGGCAGCCTGCTCAACCGCGACAGCGACGTCGGCATCTCCAAACTCAGCGGCCCCATCGGCATCGCGCGCGTCTTCCACATGACCGCCCAGATCGATATCCGCTACGTCCTCTGGTTCACCATCGTGGTCAACGTGAACCTCGCCATCTTCAATCTCCTGCCCCTGCCCGTCCTCGACGGCGGCCACATGCTCTTCGCCACCATCGGCAAGCTCCGCGGCCGCGCCTTGCCGCAGGGCTTCATCCACGCCGCGCAATCGGTCTTCGTGGCCTGCCTGCTGGCCATGATGATCTACGTGAGCTTCTTCGACGTGAAGCGCATCGCCCGCGACGTGAAGGCCGACTCCCCCGCGCCCGCCATGCCGGCGAAAACCGAGCCCGCGCCCGCGGCCCCCGCCCCGGCCGCGCCTTGACAGACCGCGTCCGTCGCGTCTTTTCCGTCCCGTGCTTCGTGTCCTGAAGTCCTACCTCGCCTTGTTGCTCATGGCGGCGTGGCTGCCCGCCACCTCGCACTGCGCGCTCGCGACGGCGACCGATTGGATCGCGGATTTTTGCGAACACGTCTGCGACCCCGGTTCCCATGATAGGGAGCATGATTCCCACGACGACGGCTGCGCCGCCATCGAGCGGGGCGACTTCACCGCCGCCGTAGCCACGGCCTCCGCGCCCGCGCCCGTTTGGTCCGAGATAGCGGACTTGGTTCGCGCGCAGGCGCTTCACCGGCTCCACGCCGCCAGCGCCACCGAGCCGCCATCTTGGGCGAAGGATGATCCCGCCGGATGGGTGCCACAATGGGCCTTTACCGCTCGGGCAGCATGGCCCGCGCGTGCCCCGAATCTGATCTGATGCCGCTTTAGAGCGACCCTGCGCGGTCGCCTGCGGCTTTTTCGACGACGGCCCGTCCAAGCGACGAGCCTTCAGCACGCTGTCGCCAGCTTGGCGCGGCTACCGGCCCTCCGCCCGTCGCGGGGAATTTCCCATTCAGGTCATGATTTTCCGAACCTTACTGCCATTCTGCCTGCTCACGGCCCTAGCCGCCGCCGAGCCCCTCACGCCCGAAGCCGCCACACGGCTCGCGCTTGAAAAAAACTCCGATCTCGCGGCCGCCCGCGAGCTGATCGCCGAAGCCGAGGCCCGCGCCTCCGGCCTCGGACAACTGCCCAATCCCGAACTCGAAACCGAAATCGCCCTCGGCCGCCAAGGTCGCGGTCGTATCGAGGTCGGCCTCTCCCAAACCTTCCCGCGCGCCTCGCGTCTTCGCCTTGAGCGTCGCGTCGCGGCCGAAAGCATCCTCCTCGCTCGCCGCGAGGTGGCGATTGCCGAGCTGGCCATCACCGCCCGCACGCGCCTCGCCGTGCTGGAGCTGGCCGCCGCCCAGTCCGAATTGGCCTTGGCGGAAAAACAAGCCGCCTTGGCCCGCGAATTCGCCAACGCCCAGACAGCTCAAGCGCGTGAAGGGCAAGTCTCCGGCCTCGACTCCACCCAAGCCGCCCTCGTCGCCCGCGAGGCCGAACTCGCCGTCGCGCCGCTGCGCGCCGCCCAGGCGGCGGCCTCGATGCAGCTCGCCAGCTTGCTCGCCCGCGAAGCCGATGCCGGGCTGACCGTCGCCGTCGATCTCGCCCTGCCACCCGACGAGGCCGCCGTGCCGCCGCCCGGACTCTGCGCCGACGCCGCGCTCGCGGAAGCCCAGCTCAACGCCGCCGATGCCGAGGTCGCTCTCGCCCGTTCCCAGGGACGGGAGGATTTCA
>JAIXVY010000283.1 GCA_027482505.1 Opitutaceae bacterium
CGAGCTCGGCCGCTTTCTTCTTCGGATCCTCGGCGGCGGCGATCTCGCGCTTGAAGAGCACGTTGACCGCGCCCTCCGCGCCCATCACCGCGATCTCGGCGCAGGGCCAGGCGTAGACGAGATCCGCTCCCATGTCCTTCGAGCACATGGCGAGGTAGGCGCCGCCGTAGCTCTTGCGCATGATGACGGTGATCTTCGGCACGGTGGCCGCGGCGTAGGCGAAGAGCATCTTCGCCCCGTGGCGGATGATGCCCCCGCGCTCCTGGGCGAGGCCGGGCATGAAGCCGGGGATGTCGACCAGCGTGACGAGCGGGATGTTGAAGCAGTTGCAGAAGCGGATGAAGCGCGCGCCCTTGTCGGACGAGTCGATGTCGAGCGTGCCGGCCTTCACCATGGGCTGGTTGGCAACCACGCCGACCACGAGCCCCTGGATCCGGGCGAAGCCCACGACGATGTTGCGCGCCCAGTCGCGCTGGACCTCGAGGAAGTCGCCGCCGTCGACCAGGCGGTTGATCACCTGGTAGACGTCGAGCGGGGCCTTGGGATCGGCGGGCACGAGGTCGTTCATCGCCGGGTCCCTGTCCAGCGTGAGGTTGGGCACCGGGCGGTGCGGCGGGTCCATCACGTTGTTCGAGGGCAGGAAGGAGAGCAGGCGCTGGGAGAGCGCGAGCGCGCCGGCCTCGTCCTCGGCCACGAAGTGGATGTTGCCCGAGACGGAGGCGTGCGCCGCGGCGCTGCCGACCTCGTCCATCGTCACGGTGGCGCCGGTGGCGGCCTTGATGACGTCGGGCCCGCAGATGAACATCTGCGAGTTTTTCTTCGTCATGATGATGAAGTCGGTGAGGGCGGGCGAGTAGGCCGCGCCGCCGGCGCAGGGGCCGGCGATCACCGAGATCTGGGGCACCACGCCGGAGAGAAGGACGTTGTGGAAAAACACCTGGCCGTAGCCGGAGAGCGAGTCGTCTCCCTCCTGGATGCGCGCGCCGCCGGAGTCGTTTATGCCGATGACGGGGATGCCGGACTGCTGGGCGTATTCCATCAGGTCGCAGATTTTCTGCGCGTGGATGCGGCCCACCGCGCCGCCGCCCACGGTGAAGTCCTGGGCAAAGGCGGCCACCGGACGGCCGTCGATGTAGCCGACGCCCGTGATCACACCGTCGCAGGGCATGGCCTTGTCCTGCAGCCCGAAGTGGTGGCAGTCGTGCTGGGCGTGCTGGCCGAACTCCATGAAGGTGCCCGGCTGGAAGAGGGCGGCAAGGCGCTCGCGCGCGCTCATCAGGCCCTTCTTTTTGCGCTCGGCGAGCTTGTCGGCGCCGCCGCCGAGGATGGCGGCCTGGCGCTTCTCGGCGAGTTTCTGGAGGAGTTCGGGTGCGATAGGCATGGTATTAAAGGCGGGGAGCGTGGGGCGAGGCGCGCGGGCTCAGGCCTTGGGGGCGCAGAGTTCGGTGAGCACGCCGAAGGTCGACTTCGGGTGCAGGAAGGCGACGAGCTTGCCGGCCGCGCCCTCGAAGGGTTTTTCGTGGATCAGGCGCACGCCCGCGCCCGCGGCCTGGCCGAGCTGGCCGGAGATGTCGGTGGTCGCGAAGGCGATGTGGTGGATGCCTTCCCCGTTTTTCTCGATGAACTTGGCCACCGGGCTCTCGGGCGAGGTGGGCTCGAGCAGCTCGAGGTGAACCTCGCCGACGTCGAAGAAGGCGGTGCGCACCTGCTGGGAGGCGACCTCCTCGCGGTGTCCGCATTTCAGGCCGAGGGCCTTTTCGTAGTAGGGCAGGGCGGCGTCTATCGAGCGGACCGCGATGCCGAGATGGTCGATGCGAGTGATCATGGCGATGAGGTGTCGGCTTCGACGGTGCGCAGTCTACGCGATGCGGGCGGGCGCGGCTTCGCGGGCTTTGGTTAAAGACCCGCGCTTCTTGCACAAAATCCGCGCAGCCGGGTCCGACGGTTTATCCTATTATTCACGGCAACACCGGGGCATCGGGCCCCGGCCCCAACTTGCTCACCATGTCAAAAACCGCATTAGAAACCTTGCCCGGGGCCGAGGCGCTGGAGAGCGCGCTGGCCGTCTGGCGCAAGACCGTCGAAGCCGAGCTCAAGGGCGCCCCTTTCGAAAAGAAGCTTCTCACCAAGACTTTCGAGGGCATCACCCTGAAACCGCTCTACACCCGCGCCGATCTGGCCGGCCGCGAGTCCCATCTCGCCGCCCTCGCGAAGGCGCCGGGCGAGGCTCCGTTTCTGCGCGGCGTCCGCGCCGCCGGCTACGCCGCGTGCGCCTGGGAGGTGGCGCAGGAGATCGCCGCGACCACGGCCGCGGAATTCAACGCGAAGCTGCGCGAGGACCTGATGGGCGGACAGAACGCCGTCGCCCTGCGCATGGATACCCCGGCCCGCCCCGAGGGGCTGCCCCTGGAGGCGCCCGGCGTGCTCGAGGAAGCCCTGCGGGACGTCGAGCTCTCCGTCCTGCCGGTGCATATCAACGCCGGGGCGGACGTCGCCCGCGTCGCCGACCACTACATCGCGCTGGCCGCGCTGCGCGGCGTCGACGGCTCCGCGCTCGCCGGTTCTCTCACCGCCGATCCGCTCAACGTCTGGGCCGCCGCCGGCTCGCTGCCGACCGCCCTGCCCGCCGCCCTCGACGCGCTCGCCGCCTGGACCAAGCGCGCCTCCGTAGTGGCTCCGGAACTACGCACCGTCGGCGTCGACGCCCGCCTCTGGGCCGAGGCGGGCGGAAGCGCCGTGCTCGAGCTCGCCTGCGCCCTCGCCTCGGTCGTCGAGTATGTCCGCGCCCTGCGCGACCGCGGGGTGCCGATCGAGATCCTCGTCCCGCGCCTGCGCGTCACCTTCGGCGCCGGCCCGCAGTTTCTGATGGAGACGGCCAAATTCCGCGCCTGGCGTCCGCTGCTCGTGCGCGCCGTGGTCGCCCTCGGCGGCGAGCCGGGGCTCGCCGCGCGGGCCGCGCTCAACGCCGCCACCACGCGCTGGGACAAGACCCGCCTCGACCCGCACGTGAACATGCTCCGCGCCACCACCGAGGCCTTCTCCGCCGTGCTCGGCAGCGTCGATTCGCTGCACGTCGCGCCCTTCGACTCGCTCGACGGCATCGGCGGGGGCGATTCCTTCGCGCGTCGCATCGCGCGCAATGTCCACGCCCTGCTCGCCGAGGAGTTCGGCGCCACCGCCCCGGCCGATCCGGTCGGCGGCTCCTGGTGCGTCGAGAGCCTCACCGACGAGCTCGCCCGCCTCGCCTGGGCGCAGTTCCAGCGGTTCGAGGCCGCGGGCGGTTTCGCCGCCGCGCTTCGCGCCGGCCTGCCGCAGAAGCTCGCCGCCGCCACCGCGAAGGAGAAGGCCCAGGCCGTCGGCTCGCGCCGCTCGGGCATCGTGGGCACCAATCTCTTTCCGAATCTGAAGGAGACCCCGCTCGCCCCGCTCGCCAGGCGTCCCGTCACCGGGGCCTGGACCGCCGAGCGCATCGAGCCAGCCGCGTGTTTCCGCGCCGCCGCGGGTTTCGAGGCCTTGCGCGACGCCAGCGCGGCCCACGCCAAGCGCACCGGCCGGCGCCCGCGCGTCTTCCTCGCGAAGATGGGCCCGGTCATCCAGCACAAGGCCCGCGCCGATTTCTCCGCCGGCTTCTTCGCCCCGGGCGGCTTCGAGATGGTCGCCAAGCAGTCGTTCGCCACCGCCGAGGAGGCCGCCAAGGCCGCCGCCGAGGCCGGGGCCGAGGTCGCCGTCCTGTGCTCGACCGACGAAACCTATCCCGAGCTCGCGCCCGCCTTCGCCAAGGCGCTCAAGGCCGCCGCGCCCGCCGTCTCCGTCGTCCTCGCCGGCCTCCCCGCCGACAAGGCCGCGCAGGACGCGTTCACCGCCGCCGGCTTCGATCTCTTCATCCACCTCCGCGCCCCGGTGGAGGAGACCCTCGCGGGCCTCCTCAAAAAAATCGGCGCCCTCTAACGGATCCAACGGAACCCACCCATGAACAACGTTCCCTCTCCCGACTTCACCAAGCTCGGCTACGACGAGATTCCCGTCCCCGCCGCGGCCCGCGTCTCCGCGCCGCCCGCCGCCGAGCTGCCGGAAAACTACGAGCAGATCCCGCTCAAGCCCGCCTTCACCGCGGCCGATCTGCCCGCGCCCGCCGCGCTCGACACCATGCCCGGCCACGCGCCCTTCACCCGCGGCCCCTACGCCACGATGTATGTCCAGAAGCCCTGGACAGTGCGCCAGTATGCCGGCTTCTCCACCGCCGAGGAGTCCAACGCCTTCTACAAGCGCAACCTCGCCGCCGGCCAGGCCGGCCTCTCGGTCGCCTTCGACCTCGCGACCCACCGCGGCTACGACAGCGATCACCCGCGCGTCGTGGGCGACGTCGGCAAGGCCGGCGTGGCGATCGACTCGATCGAGGATATGAAGGTCCTCTTCGACAGCATCCCGCTCGATAAGGTCTCGGTCTCGATGACCATGAACGGCGCGGTGCTGCCGGTCATGGCCTTCTACATCAGCGCCGCGCTCGAGCAGGGCGCCAAGCTCACCGACCTCGCGGGCACGATCCAGAACGACATCCTCAAGGAGTTCATGGTGCGGAACACCTACATCTATCCGCCCACGCCCTCGATGAAGATCATCGCGGACATCTTCGCCTACACCTCGAAGGAGATGCCCAAGTTCAACAGCATCTCGATCTCGGGCTACCACATGCAGGAGGCCGGCGCCACCGCCGACCTCGAGCTGGCCTACACGCTCGCCGACGGCCTCGAATACCTGAAGACCGGCGTCGCCGCCGGCCTCGGGGTCGACGCCTTCGCGCCGCGCCTATCGTTCTTCTGGGCCATCGGCAAAAACTTCTTCATGGAGGTCGCGAAGATGCGCGCCGGCCGGACGCTCTGGTCCGAGATCGTCGGCCGCTTCGACCCGAAGAACCCGAAGTCGCGCGCCCTGCGCACGCACTCGCAGACCTCGGGCTGGTCGCTCACCGAGCAGGACCCGTTCAACAACGTCGCCCGCACTTGCCTCGAGGCCCTCGCCGCCGCGTGCGGCCACACCCAGTCCCTCCACACCAACGCGCTCGACGAGGCCATCGCGCTGCCGACCGATTTCTCCGCCCGCATCGCGCGCAACACCCAGCTCCACCTCCAGCAGGAGACGGGCATCTGCTCCGTCGTCGATCCCTTCGGCGGCAGCTACTACGTCGAGTATCTCA
>JAIXVY010000105.1 GCA_027482505.1 Opitutaceae bacterium
GTATGTTCCACTTGGATACGAGGGTTCATCTCGATGAAGAACCACTCGTGGCGGTCGAGATCGTAGAGGAATTCGACGGTGCCGGCGTTGTCGTAGCGGATCTCGCGGGCGATGCGGACGGCGGCGGCGCAGAGGGAGTCGACGACGTCGCGGGGCAGGCCGAAGCTGGGGGCGACCTCGACGACCTTCTGGTGGCGGCGCTGCACGGAGCAGTCGCGCTCGTGGAGGTGGATGACGTTGCCGTGCTTGTCGCCGAGGATCTGGACCTCGATGTGTTTGGCGCGGGGGATGTATTTCTCGAGAAAGACGGCGGGGTTGCCGAAGGCGCGGCCGGCCTCGGCCTGGGCCTCGTCGAGCAGGTCGGCGAGATCGGCGGCTTTGTGAACGACGCGCATGCCGCGGCCGCCGCCACCGAAGGCGGCCTTGATGATAAGGGGGAAGCCGATCTCTTTGGCGGTCTTGAGGGCCTCGGCGCGGTCGGTGATGGCCTCCTCGGTGCCGGGGAGGACGGGGACCTTGATGCGCTGGGCGAGGGCGCGGGCGGCGGTTTTGTCGCCCATCATCTCTAGCAGCTCGGGGCGTGGGCCGACGAAGGTGAGGCCGGCCTGTTCGACGGCGCGGGCGAAGTCGGGGTTTTCGGAGAGGAAGCCGTAGCCGGGGTGGACGGCGTCGACGCCGTGGGCCTTGGCGGTCTCGACGATGCTGGGAATGTCGAGATAGGCGGCGACCGGACCCTTGCCCTTGCCGACCTGGTAGGCCTCGTCGGCCTTGTAGCGGTGGAGGGAGAAGCGGTCCTCCTGGGCGTAGATGCCGACGGTGCGGAGGCCGAGCTCGGTGCCGGCGCGGAAGATGCGCACGGCGATCTCGGAGCGATTGGCGGCCATGAGCTTCGCGAAGGGCCTCAAGCGAGGAGGCGGGAGCGAGGAGCCGGGAGCCGAAGAGGCGGCGGGGGAGGACGGGGAGGGAGACTTCGCGGCGGGGGTTTTGCGGGCGGGCATGAAGGGGGAGGGTCGGGGAAGGTCGAATGTGGAAGAACTTCCGGGCCGGGAGCGAATCGTTTTCATGCAAAACCACCGCAAGCCAACTGGACGAAAAAAGGCGCGCCCGAGATGGGCGCGCCGAAGAGGTGCGGGCGAGCGTGGTCGCCGGGTTTAGAAGCTGTAGGTGAGGCCGACGGAGTAGCACAGCGGATCGACGTTCACGTCGAGACCGGGCACGCCCTTCACGTCGCTGCCGATGAGGATTTTTTTCAGGTCGACGTTGATCGCCCAGCGGTCGTTGAGCGCCCAGTCGAACCCGACCTGGCCCGCGGGCCCGATGCTGTAGTTTTCGAGCTTAACCGCGCCGCCGGCGAGGGTCTCGTCGAAGATCAGGGTGAAGTTCACGCCCGCGCCGACGTAGGGGCGGAAGTTTTTCCCGAGCAGCTCGCAGGCGGGATGGTATTGGAGAAGGAGGGTGGGAGGCAGGTGCTTGAAGCTGCCGATGGGGGCGCCGTTCAACTTGACATCGTGTTCCTGGGGAACGGTCAGGACGAGTTCGGCGGACCAGGTGTCGTTGAAGGCGTAGTCGATATCGAACTCGGGTATGAGCTTGTCCTCGACCTTCACGGTTTGGTCCACGGCGTCGAGGTAGGTGGCGCGCAGGCGGACGGACCAGGGGCTGGAGGAGGCGGCGGCCTCGGCCGCGTTCACGGCGGGAGCGAGGGCCAGACCGGCGACGATAGCGGAGGCGAAGAAGGACTTTAGGTTGGTCATGGTTGGGTTTGCAGGGTGGGGGTCGCACCTTAAACCCGGCCGCGCCCGGCCGCCGCTCGGTCCTTGGCGAGGACTGCGCGGCATTTGGCGAAACGCGAAAAAAACAAAGGCGACCCGGAACGGATCGCCTTTTTCGTGATGAAATCCGCCGCTTTCGGGCGGGCGCTTTTCAGGCTTCGTCGAACTTGCGAGCGAAGAGGCTTTCTAGCTCGTCGAGCATCGCGGAGGCGTCGGAGCCGGTGGCGAGGAACTTGACCTTGGAGCCCTTGCCGGCGGCGAGCATCATGAGGCCCATGATGGATTTGCCGTTCACCTGCTCCTCGTCTTTTTCGACGAGGACGTCGGCTTTGAACTTGTTGGTGATGCGCACGATCATCGCGGCAGGACGGGCGTGGATGCCCATCTTGTTCTGCACAACGAGCTCCCGGGAGAGCTGAGCGGCGGTGTCGGTCTTGTCCATGAAGGCCTGAAAAGTCCGGCGAGGGGGCGCGGCTTGCAACCCAAAAACCGGACGGGCAGGGTGCGCGGACCATGTGCGCCCAGACCGCCATCATCGTTCCCTGCCGACTCGAATCCACGCGCTTCCCGCGGAAGCTGCTGCATCGCGTGAAAGGCAAACCTTTGGTGTTATGGGTGGCGGAGCGCATCCGCGCGGAGGCGCCGGAGTTTCCCTGCTGGTTCGCGGTGGATGATCCCCTGCTGGCGGAACCGCTTGAAGCGGCTGGGTTTCGCACGGTGATGACCAGCGTGGCGCACCAGAGCGGCACGGATCGGCTGGCGGAGGCGAACCGCGTGGCGAAGGCCGACCACGTGATCAACGTGCAAGCGGACGAACCGTTGGTGACGGGCGCGCAGATCCGCCGGCTGGCGGAGTTGATCGCGGGGCCCGCGGCGATGGCCACGCTCGCGACGCCGTTTCACCGCGCGGAGGATTTTTTCAACCCGAACCAGGTGAAGGTGGTCTTCGCGCCCGGCGGCGGGTGGCGTTCGCTGTATTTCTCGCGCTCGCCCATGCCCTACGCCCGGGATCTCGCGGGCAAGGTGGACGACGCCTGGGTGCGGGCCAACCCTTGCTACAAACATCTCGGCCTCTACGCCTACAAGGCCGGGCTGTTGGAGAAATTCGCCGGGCTGCCGCAGGGACGCTACGAGCGCATCGAGAAGCTGGAGCAGCTGCGTGTCTTGGAAAATGGATACGATATCGCCTGCGACGTGACCAACGATCCGGGGCTGGGCGTCGACACGCCGGAGGACGCGGCGAAATTCGAGGCGGCGCTGGGCTGAGGGGGCGCGGTTTTGGCGCCCGGGCCGCCGCAGACTCGGCGGCCTCAGGCGGCGCCCGCGCCCGCGGCCGTGGTGGCGGTGACGCGCCGGGCGACGGCTTCCGGGTGGGCGCGGAGCAGGCCGTCGACCAGGGCCTCCATGCGCAGGGGCTTCATGATGTAGTCGTCCATGCCGCTGGCGAGGGCGTCGGCGCGGTCCGAGGCGAGCACGTCGGCGGTGAGGGCGACGATCCAGGGGCCGGTCGAGGGCGGCACGGCGACGCGCGAGGCGGCGCGAATGAGCGCGGTGGCGGTGCGGCCGTCCAGCTCGGGCATTTGCACGTCCATGAAGATCAAGTCCGGACGACGAAGGGCGGCGGCCTCCACGGCCTCGGCTCCGTCGGCGGCGTAGCGCACGTCGGTGTAGCCCAGGCGGGCGAGCAGGAGCTGGATGACCCGGCGGTTCACCTCGTTGTCCTCCGCGACGAGGATATCGAGCGGGTGCTTGCGGGCGAAGTCGGCGTCGAAGCAGGGCTTGGCGGAGGCGGAAAGGGCCGCAGGCGCGGCGGAGAGGAGGCTCTCGAGCTGGTGGTGAAGCAACGCGGGTTTCACCGGTTTGGCCAGCGCGGCGGCGTAGCCCTCGGCGGAGGCGCCTTCGCCGAGGGCATGGAGCAGGATGAGCGGAGGCGCCGACGCGAGATCGGGCAGCTCGCGCACCGAGCGGGCGAAGGCCGAGGCGTCGTCGGGCGACGTGCTTTCGTAGACGACGACGTCGGGCCGGACGGAGCGCAGTTTTTCAAGGGCTTCCGCGGCCCCGGCGCAGGTCGTGGTTTCCATCGCCCAGGAGGCGCAGTGCGCCTCCACGATTCGCCGGGTGGTGGCGCGGGCGGGGGCCAGCAGCACGCGGCGGCCCGGCAGCGGGGCTAGGAACGGGGCGGCCGAGGGCGCTCCGCGAGCCGCCGGCGGAGCATGCATGTCGAGCGTGAAGCGGCAGACGCTGCCGCGGCCATGGGTGGACTCCATCCAGATCTTGCCGCCCATGAGAGAGACGAGGCGATGGCAGATGGCCAGCCCCAGGCCGGTGCCGCCGTATTCGCGCGTGGTGGAGGCGTCGACTTGGGAGAAGGGCTGGAAGAGCCGGTCCAGTCTCTCGGCTGGTATGCCTATGCCGGTGTCGCTGACGGCGATTTCCAGTCGAGAAGCGGTCGCGCCGGGTTTGTCCGGATGCGGGCGGAGCGTGACGAAGACTTCCCCGTCGTGGGTGAACTTGAGCGCGTTGCCGACCAAGTTGAGGAGAATCTGGCGCACGCGGTGCGGATCGCCGAGCATGAGCTCGGGCACGCCGGGTTCGATGAGATAAGCCAGCTCCAGATTTTTGCGGCGCGCCGTCACCGCCAGGAGATCGAGCACCTCCTCGACGCAGGCGCGCGGCGACCAGGGGCGGGATTCGAGCTCGAGCCGGCCGGCCTCGATCTTGGAGTAATCTAGGATGTCGTTGATGATGGACAGCAGGGTTTCCCCCGAAGTCTGGATGGCGCCGACGCACTCGCGCTGTTCGGAGTTAAGCGGGGTGTCCCGCAGTATCTGGGCCATGCCGATCACGCCGTTCATGGGCGTGCGGATTTCGTGGCTGACCGTGGCGAGGAAAGAGGACTTCGCCTGGCTGGCCTGTTCGGCGGCCCGGGCCGCCTCCTCGGAGAGGCGCCGCGCCTCATCCGACTGGGCGCGGGCTCGGGCCAGCGACGTTTGGGTGCGGTAGCGATCGACGGTGACGACAACCGCTCCAGCGGCGCTGCCGGCGAGGGCGATCAGCAGGGCGAGGCGAAACGGCGCGAGCTGGCGTTCGAAGTCCCTGAGGGAGATGTCCAGCCCGACCACGCCGGCCAGGCGGCCGTCTTTGGTCCTGAAAGGGGCGAAACCGCTGAGAAAAGTGCCCCACTTGTCGGTGTAGGGCGACGCGCTGGCGGCGGGTTTGCCCTCGGCATAGGCGATCCGGAGAGCGTCTGGGGCGTCCGAGTAGATCTCGCCTATGGCGGAAGGCTGAAAGGTATCGTCTGGCCGTCGGATGTAATAGGAGGCGTCGAGAATGAACGCGGGTTTACTCGCGTCGGGTCCAAGCGTGTAGGCGTAATAGATGGCGGGATTGGCCTGGCAGAGCCTCAGCAGCGGCTGAATCGCGGATTCATAATCGTGCGTCAGCGGGGCGGTCACCCGGCCGTGGAGCTCGGGATCGAGGGTGCCGGCCACCATGGCGGCGAGGCTGCGCAGGTTTTCCTGGGTCTGGGCGAAGAGCTTCTCCCGCGCCTCGCGATAAACAAAGAGCAGGGCGGCCGCGGCTATGACGAAGACCGCCAGGCCGGTTACGATGGAATCACGCAGGGGACGTATGACCAACTCGTTTCGACGCGAGGGGGCGGGGGCGACGGGGGCGGTCATGCGCGAAAGCGGGGCGTAAGGATGCTGGCTCGCCGGAGTCGGCTCGGGCAAGCGTTAGTCAGGGAGCAGTTTGACGGAGGTAAGCCTTTCACCGCCGAGGGTGGATCTCCAGCAGGACGGGAAAGTGGTCCGAACCCACGTCAGGGCCGACGCGATAGGCGGTGCAAACGAGCCGCTCGTCGAGCAGGACGTGGTCGATCGGGATGCGGAGGAAGGGCACGGACGCGGGCCAGGTGCCGGGATACAAGCGGTGGCCGGCGGCGGCGGGGCGGAGGTCGGCCTCGGCGAGGAGGCGTCGAAGCGGCGGGCACCAGACGGTGGCGTTGAAGTCTCCGAGGAGAAGGACCGGCGCGACGTCGCGTTGCGAGCGGACCCAGTCGCCAATGCGGGCGAGTTGCTCGTCGCGGAGACGCGCGCCGGCGTCGCTGCCGGGTGGTAGCGGATGGGTGAGAAGGACGCGCAGCGGCCTGCCGGCAAGGGATACGCCGAAGGCATAGGAAGGCAGCTCGGGGTCGACAAACACCTCGTCGCGGTCTTCGCCAAGCGGGTGGCGGGAGAACACGGCGAGACCGAAGTTGTCCTCGCGCGGATGGCGGTGTTGGAAGGGGTAATCGGCGGCGAGCGCGGCAAGCAGTTGGTTTGACCAGCGCTCGTTCACCTCGAGCAAGGCGACGAGATCGGGGTTTTCGGCGGCGACGAGGGCGAGGAGCGGCGCGGGGTCGGGATTGGAACTCAGGATGTTCGCGAGCAGAATCTTGAGGGGCGGGTGGGCGGTCTCGTGGGCGGAGGCCGGCGGCGGAAGCGCGGAACGGGTTACGGCCCAGAGATTGAAGACGGCGAAGGCGGCGAAGCAGGCGGCCCAGCGGCGGTGGCGGAGGACTAGACAGAAGGCGACCAGGCCGGCGAGCAGTGCGGCGTATTGGACGCGGAAGGGCGAGAGCTGGGCGAGGAGCGCGGGCCTCGAGGAGAAGTAGGCCGCGGTGGTGAGCAGGCAGGCCGGCAGGGCGAGCGCGACGAGAGTCCAAAACGCGGCGCGGACGGCGGAGCGGAGGGCGGAGCCTGGGGCGGCGGAGGCGGGCGCGGAGGTTTTCAACGCGAAGCGCGCGAGGTGCGCGAAGAAGAAGCAGCGAAAGGCGGGCGCAAAAAAGGCCGCCCGGTTTGGGCGGCCTGGAAGGCGCGGGAGGGCTCAGATTTTGCCGGCCTTGCGCTGCTCGATGAGGCGATAGAAGTCGGAGAAGAGCGGATCGGCGTCGTTCGGACCGGGGGCGGCTTCGGGGTGGTATTGCACCGAGAAGATGGGCAGCGCCTTGTGGCGGAGGCCTTCGACCGTGTTGTCGTTGAGATTGATCTCGGTGACGAGAGCGCCGCCTTTTTCGAGCGAGGCGGGGTCGGTGGCGAAGCCGTGATTCTGGGCGGTGATGGAAACCTTGCCGGTCTCGAGGTTCTTGACCGGTTGGTTGCCGCCACGGTGGCCGAACTTGAGCTTGTAGGTGGTGCCGCCGAGGGCGTGGGTGATCATCTGGTGGCCGAGGCAGATGCCGAAGATCGGGTAATGCGGGACCAGGCCGGTGACGGTCTTGTGGATGTAGGCTAGGGCGGCGGGATCGCCGGGACCGTTGGAAAGGAAGACGCCGTCGGGGGCGTGCTCCTTGACCTGCTCGGCGGTGGCGGTGGCGGGGAAGACCTGCACCTCGAAGCCGTGGTTAACGAGCTTGCGGAAGATGGTGTGCTTGGCGCCGAAATCGAAAGCGGCGACGCGGAAGCGTTTGGCGGGGGTCTGGGGCAAGCCGAGCGTGGTGCCGGGGGGAACGTAGGGCGCGTTGAAGCGCGAAGGATCGGAGGCGCCCCAGATGTAGGGCTCCTTGCAGGTGGTGTCCTTCACATAGTCGCTGCCGGCCATGTCGTGCCAGGCTTTGGCGCGGGCGACGGCGTCGGCCTCGGACATGGGCAGGGTGGTGAGGCAGCACTTCATTGCGCCGTCCACGCGCAGCTTCTTGGTGATGGCGCGGGTATCGACGTCGCTGATGCCGGGGATGCCGTATTTCTTTAGGTAGGCGTCGAGGGAGGAGTTGGCGCGCCAGTTGGAGACGATGGGCGAGAGCTCGCGGACGACGAGGCCGGAGGCGCGGGGGGCGGAGGCCTCGGTGTCCTCGTCGTTCACCCCGTAGTTGCCGATCATGGGCGCGGTCAGAGTGACGATCTGGCCGAAGTAGGAGGGATCGGTGACGATCTCCTGATAGCCGGTCATCGACGTGTTGAAGACGCACTCGCCGGCGATGGTGGCGTCGGCGCCAAAGGCGCGGCCGTGATAGACGGAACCGTCTTCGAGGGCGAGGAGGGCGGGCTTCACTGTGGACATGGTTGACGCGGGACGAAAGAGCCCTCGGCGCGGCCTGCCAAGGGTTTTGTGCGACGGTGCGCGCTGGCCGCGCAAGAGTCTTTGGGGGATGGACTTGGGCGCGCGCGTCGGCGCGCTTTTAGCGGGTGGCCGGAACCGTGCGTCGAGCGACCACCCAGTTGATCACGGCGGCGAGGTCTTCTTCGTGCCGCCAGACGAGGGCGAGGAATTCGGCGGGGAGGATGTCGTGGGCCTTGAAGAAGCGCCGGTCGCCGCCGCAGCCATACATGAGGGAGGAAGGCAGTTCGCCGCGGAGTTTGGCGCGGGCCTTGGGGATGATGCGGGGCAGCCATTCGATGCCCTCGACGGAGGCGGTCTTGGCCGGCCAGGTGTCGGGATCCGCCACGACGGCGGAGGCGATGCCTCGCTGGGCGTTGAGGAAGTAGTCGCGTCGGACGAGTTCGATGGCCAAGGCGTGGTCGTAGCCGGGCTCGCCCTGCGCCACGTGATCCTCGGCATAGTCGTAGAAAGCCTGGGCGGTAAGGCCGTTGGCGGTGAGCCACGCTGATTGCTCGGCGTCGAAAAAGGTGTCGGCGCCGCGCCGGCCTTGGGCGTAGAGCGCGACGGCGTGATCGTAGAGGGCGCGGAAGTTTTTGGGAAAATCGTAGTGATGCATGTGGGTGTCCTGCTTGGCCTCAAGAAGCGCCAGATGCGACCGGTGCGCAACCGAGCCCTGCAAAAGACCGCGCCGCCCGGCCGCCCGTGTGCGTGTTACGAACATGGGCTCGGGACTACAGGTCGGCGGTCGTGGCGTGGTCAGAAGAGGACGAGTTGGGTGCCGCCTGGGCGGCGGAAGTGGGCGATGCTGAGCTCCGGAAATGGTTTGGCGAGGCCGGCGCGACGGGCGGCCAGGCGAAAGAGATCGTGGATTTGTTCGGCGAAAACGCCTTCGCCGCGGAAGCGTTTTCCCCAGTCGGAGACGTTGAGTTCGCCGCCGCGCATCTCGCGAACGCGGTCGACGACGCGGGCCTTTTTTCCCGGAGCGTGGACGTCGAGCCAGTCGAGAAAGACGTCCTTCACCGCATGGGGCAGGCGCAGCATGAGGTGGCCGGCCGTTTTCGCGCCGGCCTCGGCCGCCGCGGCGAGGATGGCGGGGATCTCGTGGTCGGTGAGGCCGGGGATCACGGGCGCGATCATCACGCCCACCGGCACGCC
This sequence comes from Opitutaceae bacterium, assembly GCA_027482505.1. GTDB lineage: Bacteria > Verrucomicrobiota > Verrucomicrobiia > Opitutales > Opitutaceae > IMCC26134_A. Next base: position 9,006 of record JAIXVY010000105.1, read on the forward strand.
GGCGTCGGCGAGGGCGCGGATGGCGCGCAGGCGGTGGGCGGGTCGCGCGGCGCGGGGCTCGAGCGCGCCTGCGAGGTCGGCGTCGAGCGTGGTGAGCGTGATGTGGACGGAGGCGCAGTTCCAGCGCGCGAGCTCGGAGAGCAGATCGAGGTCGCGGGTGACGAGGGCGTTTTTCGTGATGACGCCGACGGGGTTGCGCAGTTCGGCGAAGACTTCGAGGCAGGCGCGGGTGAGGCGGAAGCGGCGCTCGGCGGGTTGGTAGCAGTCGGTCGCCCCGCTGAGCGCGATGGGCTCAGGCACCCAGCGAGGCGAGGAGAGTTCTCGGCGGAGGAGCTCCGGCGCGCGGCGTTTGACGAGGATCTTGGTTTCGAAATCAAGGCCGCTATCCCAGCCGAGGTAGTCATGGTAGGCGCGGGCGTAGCAGTAGGCGCAGCCGTGCTCGCAGCCGCGGTAGGGATTCAGGCCGTAGGTGAAGGCGACGTCGGGGCTGTCGTTGCGCGAGAGAATGGTCTCGCTGGCGTCATCGAAAAACTGCGTGCGCGGATCGGGTGCGTCGGCGGGGTCGTGATCGGGGCCGAGGTTTGCGCCGGCGTCGGGGTCGGGCGCGAGATGGATTTTCGCGAAGCGGTTGGCCGGCCGCAGCGCGGTGCCGCGGCCGGCGGGAGGGGGCGGGCGCGGGGTCCGCGGCGGGGCGGCGTCGGAAAAATCGGGCGGCGAGTCGGGCATCGGCGCTGACGGCAAGAATGCACGCGCGGAGCGTCGCCGCGAGGGCGGGGGATTTTTTTCAGAGCAGCGGCGTGAGCAGCCGGCTGAGGTCTTCGAGCAAGTTGGCGGGAAAACGCCGGCGCTTCAGGTCTGCGAGCGTCAGGGTGCGGCTGGAGCGGGCGAGTTCTCCGGCCCAGGCGCGGAGGGCGTGGACGTCGCTCGGGCTGTGCAGCAGCGCGCCGATCTCGAAGTTCACGAACAGGCTGCGCATGTCGACGTTGGCCGAGCCGATGAGGCCGAGCGAGTCGTCGACCATGACGGCCTTGGCGTGCAGCATGCGGGGCTGGTAGGCGAGGACGCGCGCGCCGGCGCGCACGAGTTGGCGCAGGAGCGGCCGGCGGGCGAGGTCGGTGATGGGATGATTGGAGCGCGCGGGCAGGATGAGGGTGACGTCGCGGCCGGCGCGGGCCTTCACGATGAGCGAGCGCAGCAGGACCTCGTCGGGAATGAAGTAGGGGGTGACGATCCACACGCTCTGCTTCGCCTCCTGCACCATGGCGAGGATGCCCTCGTAGAGCGGATCGCCGTTCACGTCGGGTCCGCTGGCAATGATCTGGATCTCGGAGGAACCCGCGGGGACGTGAAGCGGCGATCCATTGTCAATTAATGATTGACTAGCGGCTCGGTCGGCGGCGTCGGCGGCGGAGTAGTCGGCGGGGCGGCCGGTGGCGAAGGCCCAGTCGGCGAGAAACACCTCGTCGAGCAGGGCGGCGGCGGGGCCTTCGATGACGGCGCCGAGGTCGGTCCAGCGTTTTTTCCAAGGCTGGGGGCCAAGGTATTCGCGGGCGAGGTTGTGACCTCCGATTATGGCCGTCCGGTGGTCGAAGACGGCGATTTTTCGGTGGTTTCTCAGGTTGGCCGAGCCGCGGCCGGAAAGCGGGAGAACGGGAAGAAAGGTGGCGACCTCGCCGCCGGCGCGACGCACGGGATCGACGAAACGTCCGCGGGAGAAAAAGCAGCCGAGCGCGTCGAGTTGGAGACGAACTTTCACGCCCTCGCGGGCGCGGCGGGCGAGGAGTTGGACGACGCGTCGTCCGGCGGCGTCGCGGCCGAGGATGAAGGTCGCGATGTGGATGGTGTGGCGCGCGGCGAGGATGCGTTTCTCCAGCTCGGCGAAAGCCTCTTCGCCGGTGAGGAGCAGGCGGGTGGTGTTGCCTCCCACCGGCTCGCCGGCGCCGTTGGTGGTGACGGCCTGGGCGACGGGGTGGGCGAGGGTGGCGGCTGAGGCGCGGACCTCTTCCGGAACGGGCAGGCGAATGCGGCGCTTGCGGGCGGCGAGGCGGCGGATCTTGCGGCCGCCGAAGAGCAGGTAGAGCGGCACGCCGACGTAGGGGATGAGCACGATGCCCATGAGCCAGGCGAGGGTGTTGCCCGGTTGGCGGCGCTCGCCGAAGAGACGGGCCAGGGCGAAGAGCGCGAGCAGCACGCCGCCCACCGTGAGCAGGTGCGACCAGAGA
>JAIXVY010000063.1 GCA_027482505.1 Opitutaceae bacterium
CGCAAAGTGTTTTGGCGCCAGCTCAGCCTGCTGGGGACTACCATGGGCAGCCCCAGGGATTGGTCGGAGATGCTCTCCGGGGTGGACCGGCACCGGATCGAACCGGTCGTCAGCGAGGTCTTTCCCTTTGCGCGCGCCGCCGCGGCTTTCGAGCTCATGGAACGCGGCGGCCAGTTCGGCAAAATCGTGCTGAAACCGTGAAGGTTGGCGGGCGTCACAGGGGAAGGTTGCCAAAGCGGCGGCCGCCTGCCTCGATGTCGCCTCTTTTCCCGATGAAGTCCGTTGCCCTCAAAGCTCTTGGTCTGGCCTGCGCCCTCGGCGCTGGCTCGGATGGTTGGTGCGCGGTCAATTTGCAGACGCTGCTGGAGCGTTCGCCTTTCGCACCCTCCGGGGCGGCGGCGGCCGCCGCCGGCCCGCAAACGGAGCAGGGCACGCTGGAGTTTCGCGGCATGGTCACCGACGGTGGGGGCACCTCCTACAGCGTCTTCGACACGACGGCCAACAAGGGACGTTGGGTGCGCGAAGGCGACGACTCCGGCCCTTTCAAAGTAAAAGGTTACGACGCCGTCACCAACACCTTGGAGATCGAGCAGGACGGTCGCGCCACCAAGCTTTCGCTCAAGCGAGCCACCATCCAGGCGGGCGCGCCGGTGGCGGCCATGATGAATACTCCCGCGCCGGCTAACGGCGTCGCGGCTCCGGGCGGCGATCAGAAACGCGCCGAGCCCGCCGCGGCCGACGCCCGTCGACTCGAGGCCGTGGCCGCCGAGGTGCGTCGTCGCCGGGCCTTGCGCAACGCCGGAAAGCCGCAGCAGGGCCAACCCGCTCCGCCTCCCGCCACTTCGCCCGCCGCCCCCGCGCCCACGCCAGTGATCACCCCCTAGGTTTTGGCCGCGCCCCTGTTTGGGCCTCTTTAAGGACTTCGCTCCGCTTCCGCATTTTCCGCTTCTTTTCTCCTCATGTTGCTACCCTCCCGTTCCCGCCGTCCGCTCGCCTCGCGCCGCGGTTTCACCCTGCTTGAGATTCTCGTGGTGCTCGCGATCATCGGTCTGCTCGTCGGCCTCGCGGTCAAGAACGTCGACAAGATCTTCGGCGACAGCCAGGCGTCGATCGCGCGGATCTTCGTGAACGATTCGATCAAGACCTCGCTGGTTCGCTACCGTATCGATCTGGGCGACTTCCCCTCCAGCGCCGAAGGTCTTGAGGCGCTCGTGACCGCTCCCTCCAGCCGCGCCGAGCGCTGGAAGGGTCCCTACATCGACGCCAAGGGCGGCAAACTCCCGCTCGATCCTTGGGGCGAGCCCTACGTCTATCGTTATCCCGGCACCCAGAACAAGGGCAGCTACGACATCTTCTCGAAGGGCCCGGACAAGACCGAGGGCACCGCGGACGACGTCGGCAACTGGTGAGGAATAGCGCGTGCCGGATGCACCACGGGCAGGCTGGCGCGGACGCGATCGGAAACCCGGCCGGGGCTTTACCCTGCTGGAGATTTTGCTCGTGCTCATGCTGCTCGGGCTGCTCGGCGCCGTCATGGTCGGCGGCGCCGCCTCCCTGCTGAAAAGCGTCGAGGACCAGGACCCCGAGGCGGCCTTGCTCACCCTTATGCAGAAGGTCCGCGCCGAGGCGGTGGAAAAGGGCGAGACCATCGAGCTCGCTCCCCTGCCCGAAGACGCCGGTTTTGTCTGGGGTGTCGACGGCGTGGAGCTCATGCCGAAGCGCGAGGGTCTGAGCGTGCGGTTGCTGCGCGCGGAGATGGTTTCCGCGGTGCTGATCGGCGGCCAGCTCGAGGAGCGAGCCATCGAGCGCATGCGGTTTTATCCGGACGGCTCTTGCGATCCGGTTCGGGTGCAGGTGCGTCGCGGCGAGGTGCGCCGCGTTTACGCCATAGATCCGTGGACGGCTTCGCCGTTGCCGGAGGGAGGACGGTCGCCATGAGCCGCGCCGTCACGCGCCGCCGCGGCGCCTTCACGTTGATCGAGGTCTTGGTGGCCCTGGCCATCTTCGCCATCGCGGCCGTCGTGCTCGGCGCGACCTATGTCAATCTCATCCAGACCCACGCCGCGCTGCGCGATCGCGACGGCTCCGAGTCCGACCTGGCCTGGGCGCGCGAGGCCTTGCTGGCCGAGCCCGACCGCGCCACGGCCGAGCGCGGCGGCGATGTCGTGCTGCCCGACGGCCGCACCGCGAGCTGGCGCGCGGTCATCGAGCCCGCCGCGGTGAGCGATCTTTTCGATGTCGCCCTGGAGGTCACCGCTCCGCCGCCGGGAGGCTCTGGCGATCTTGTGCGTCGTTCCGAAAAGCTGCGCTTGCTGCGTCCCACCTGGTCGACCGAGGCCGAGCGCAAGGATCTGCGCGACAAGGCGGCGCAACGACTGAAGCGCCAGCGGGAGGCCATGCGATGAGGGGACATTCATTCGTCTCGTCCCGCGCGTCTCGCCGCCGAGCCTTCACCTTGCTCGAGGTGCTGCTCGCGCTCGCCCTGCTCGGTTCTCTGCTGGTCGCGTTGAACATCTTCGTTTTTTCCATGGCCGAAGTCTGGGGCAAGGGGCGCGACGAGCGCCTGTTCGCCCAGCACGCCCGCGCGGTGGCGACCCATGTGGAAGACATGCTGCGCTCCGCCGCGCTTGGCCCCGAGGGCGGCGGCCTGGAGATGAAAGAGGTCAAGCTGGAGACGGGCGGCGAGGCACCTCAGCTCGCGTTCACCCTTGCCGAGGGCAGCCGCCTGCTCCCCTGGCCCGAGTCGCCATTGCCCGACGTCGAGATGTCCATCGGCGTGGACGAGCGCGCGGGACTGCGCCTGCACTGGCAGTCCGTGCTGGAGATGAATCGCGAGACCGAGGCGCCTCGCAGCGTGGTGGTCAGCCCCTTCGTCGCCTCCATCGCCTGGGACTATTACGATGAAAATTTTCGCCGTTGGGAGACGCTCGAGACGCCGAAGCGAGAGCCCGACGGCACCTATGTGATGCCGCGTCGCATGCGCTTGCGTTTCGCGCACGGCAAACTGGCCCTCGAGCGCGTGATCCGCGTGCCCGTGGCCAAGGAAGGGGCCACCCGCCTATGAACACGGCCTGCTCTTCGAATTTCTTCCCCGTCCGGTCGCGTCGCGCGCGGCGCGGCGGCTCGGTCATCGTGGTGGTGCTGGTCACGCTGCTGCTGGCCTCGCTGATGTTGACCAAGTTCATGGAAAGCAGCGCGGTCGAGCTCACCTTGGCCACCCGCCAGGCCGACCGCGAACGCCTGCGGGCCGACGCCTATGCCGCGCTCGAGACCGCGCTCGCCGTCATGGCCGAGATCAAGGCCGTCGACGAGGATCTCTACTCCCCCGAGCAGGGTTGGAAGGATCCCTACGGCTACGCCGGAGAATCTCCCCGCGAGGGCGTGACGGCGGAGTTCGCGTTCACCGACGAGAGCGGCAAGATCTCCCTGCCGGGCCTGCGTTTCGACGAGATGGTCGAGCTGGCGCAGGCCCTCGGCCTGGGGGAGAACGACGCCCGCCGCTTCAGCGACGGCCTCTTCGCCTGGACCACGGCCGACCACACGCCCCAGGACATCGAGGCCGAGGCATCCCGCTACGAGCGCGACGCGATTCCCCACCGCACGCCCCGACGCTCGCTGCGCTCCTGGGAGGAGCTGCGCGCGGTGCGCGTGGCGCGCGAATATGTTTATGACGAGAAGGGCGTGTTGACCGCCTTCGGGCAGGCCCTGCGCGACAATCTATCACTCTACGAATACCAGGGGGCCAATGTGAACGCCCTCGCCCCCGCCGTAGGCGCGTGGTTGGGCTGGGACCCCACGCAAACGGCCGCGCTCGCCTCGTATCAGGCGGGCAAGGGGCCGCGCGCGGCAGGCGCGCCGCCCTGGTTTCGCGGCATGGGAGAGGTGCGGGCCATCAGCGGCGCGAACGCGGAGATGGATGGGCTGGACGCCACCGTGAAGCTTGTGCGCGTGGAGGTGACGGTGCGCGAAGGCCAGGCCTCGATGCGTCTGGCCGCTTTGGTCGGAATCGACGATTCGGTCCGGCTGCCGCAGGCGGCGGGCGGCGAGGAAAACGGCGGCCGGTCCGGCGGCGGCACCGCCCGAGGCGGCGGTCGTGAACAAGCCGGCGGCGAGACCCGCGGCGGCGGCGCGGGCGGCAATCGCGCCATCGAGGTCGGACGACCCGGCGGCGGGGCGCGACCGGGCAACCGCTCCGAAGACGGCGGCCGCGGCGGCAACGTCCGACCGGGCGAGCGGCGCGGGGGCAACTCCGGCGCGGGCGCTCCGGCGCGGCCCCGAATCTCCCTTCAGCAGGCGCAGGGCGCGGGCGGCAATTCCGCCCAGCGCGCGGGTGGTCGCGCCACGGGCCGCGAAACCTCGGGCGGCTCCGCGGCGTCGGAGGAAAAGTTGGACTACCCGTTTCGCATCCTTGAAGTGGTAGAGTCCGCCGGGCCCGCGCCCGTCCCCGCGGCCGAAGCCAACGAAGAAGAAGCCCCCCTTTCCTGATGTCCGCCCTTTCCCGATTCCTGCCCGCCGTGCCGTCCGCGCCTCCGCTCCTGCTTGCGCGCGGCGACGCCTTTTTCGTCCGCCGGGTCGACCTCGCGGCCGGCGAGTCGCTCGGGCCGCAGGTGACGCTCGCGCTCGAGGGCATGGCGCCATTCCCGCCGGAGCAGCTCTATTTCGGGCATCTGCCCGCCGCCGACGGCTCCGCCGCCCTGGTGTTCGCCGCTTTTCGCCGCCGCTTCTCCGCGGAGGAGACCGAGGCTTGGGAAGGCGCCGCGCTGGTGACGGCCGAGTTCGCACCCTTGCTGGCCGCGCGCCCCGGGGCCGGTGGTTCGGCGACCGACGGCGCGGTCGTCCACGTGGGCGAGGCGCGCGTGGTCGCCCTGGCCTGGCGCGCCGGGCTGGAGCTCCCTGTCGCCACGCTGGTCCGGACCGGCGGCGAAGAGAGCGTGGACGCCGTGCTCGCCGAGCTTTTTGAACGCGCCGGCCTGCCCGCCGACGCCGGGGTGCGCCGCATCGACGGGCCTCTGGCGCTCACGGCCGCGGCCGACGGCTCCGTGACGGCTCGCGCCGGCGAGACCGTGCTGGGGCCCTGGCCGGCCGAGTGGGTGCGCTCCAGCGACGTGCGCGACACCGAGTTTCTGGCCGCCCGGCGTCGCGCCGAGGTCCGAGATCGGTGGCTGTGGCGCGGCCTGCTCGGCGCCGCCGCCTTGCTCGTGCTCGCCGCCGTCCTCGACGTGGGTTCGGGCGTGCTGGGCGCGCTCACCAAACGGCGCGAGGCGCAAATCGCCGCCCAGGCTCCCAACGTGCGCCAGACCGAGACCGCGCAGACTCTCGCCAACCGCATCGCCGAGCTGAGCGAGAAGCGGCTCATGCCTTTTGAAATGATGGCCCTTATCAACCCCGCCCGTCCCGAGTCCGTCGTGTTTCAGCGCGCGGTGACGCGCGGCCTGCTCAAGATCGAGATCGAGGCCCAGGCCCAGAACGCGGAGGACGTGGGCAACTACGCCCGCACGCTCAAGGAGCAGCCCGGCGTGGCCTCCGCCGCGGCGCGCGACATCCGCGCGCGCGACGGCGTGACCAGTTTCATCCTCGATGTGGAATTCAAGGCCGAGGCGCTGAAGAACGGAGGTGCCCTGTGAATCCGCTCAAAACCTGGTTCCTGAGCCGACTGCTGCGCGAGAAAGTGCTCGTGCTCGCCTTCGCCGTGCTCGGCGCGCTCATTTGGCTCTCCTCCGCTTCCGATCGCCTGAAGGCGGGGCTCCGCGGCTTCCGCTCCGCCGAGTCGACCCTCGCGACCCAGCAGTTGTGGTTGAACAACCGCCCCGCCATCGAGGAGGCCGCCGCCGCGGCGGTCCGCAACCTCGATCCGGCCAAAACCTACGACGCCACCTTTTTGGTGGCCGAGATCATGGGCATCGCGGGACGAGCCGGCCTGGCGGTAAACACCGAGCCTCCGCGCACCCAGCGTTCGCCGCAGTTCGCGGTGCACACCGCCCAGGTGACCACCCGCCGCGCCGATCTCGGAGCTTTGCTGAAGTTTTATCAGGAGCTGTCCTCCAAGGCTCCCTACCTCGGTTTGGAGCAGGTCTCCGTGCAGGGCGACCGCACCAATCCAGGCATGGTCAACGCCACCCTTCAGGTGGTGTCAGTCGAGCTGATCCGCGATCAGGCGCCGGCGGCCAAGTAAGCCGCGGCGCGCGCCGGAAGCGGGCCGCGCGGGCGGGACGGTCCGCAGCCTTCAGGGTTTGGTCGCGAGCAGCTCCGCCACTTTTTCCGAGAGCGCGTCGCCGCGCAGTCCCTTGGCGGCGATCTTGCCGTCGCGATCAAGCAGGAAGGTGGCCGGGATGGAGCGGATGCCGTAGGCCTGGGCGAGTTTGTTTTGCCAGCCTAGGCCGTCGAAAATCTGCGGCCAGGGCATCGTGTTTTCCTTGGTAAAGGCGGCGAGCTTGTCTCCGTCCTTGTCGAGGCTCACGCCGATGATCTCGAAGCCGGCGGCGTGGTGCTTTTCGTAGGCCGCCTTCACGTGCGGCAACTCGCCGATGCAGGGGCCGCACCAGGTC
>JAIXVY010000360.1 GCA_027482505.1 Opitutaceae bacterium
CAGATAGCCCTGCACTCTCATTCATGGCTTTGTAGACTCATTTTCTAATCGAAAATTCTGCGAGCATCTAATGGCTCTGACAAGTCGGCCCTGCTTAGAGGGTCAAAAAAATGTTCCCAAAGTTTAATCAGCGTCCCTTCTGGAATACCAAATGAATTCGATGAATAAGACACAAGTCCATGCGTCGATAGATAATTCTCATTCGACTCAACGCACATCAATAAACAATATAGCCGATGGGCTATCTCCTCGTATTCACGAGTCGGAAAAATCTCTCCGGCCAGCGAAACCATCAAGTCTAGTCTCGCGCCTACGGGCTTATCGTGCACGACATCCTGTGCTGTTTTATAGAATGCGACGAATTCTTGGAATGGTAGGATTTTTTTTTTTTTTTTTTGTTTGTTGTGTTCGTGGTTTCGTTCCTATGCCTAACGTTGTGTAGCTTGAAAAAAGTGAACTTTTTCAGGAGTTAGCTGAGAAAAAGTAGAAAAAGGTGGACTTTTTCGGAAAGACTTTTTGGGTCAAGGAATGGTAAATAATGTTCCAGGTAAGGCTCCGGAGCGGGCGTTGCAGAGTTGGTCCAAGCGGGTTTTGGAGGCGAACGGGCTCAAGGCGGAGGAGGTGGCGTCTCACTGGCTGGGCCTTCATATGGAGAGGTTTGTGAGGTTTGTTGAGGCGCAATGCGAGTCTTTTGACTTAAGGACTTCCATTTCGGCCTATCGCTCCGCGTTGGATCGTCAGTCTCCGGCGCCCACGGAGTTTGTTTTGGGGCAGATACGCCAGGCGCTCGTTTTGTTTTCTCGCGGGGTGGAGCATTGGCGTTGGGAATCGGTCAGGGGCGAGCCGCGGCCGGTTTTGCGTTTTCGGGTAAAGAGTTCCGGGTTGAATGCGGGCGAGGCGCCGGCGGTCTCGGAGGTGGCGGCGGCGGGGCCTCATCCCCGGACGGAGGAGTGGATCGCGAGTCTGCGGCGCTCGGCGCGGGTGAATCATTATTCGATCCGCACCGAGCAGACGTATATAGAGATGGTGCGGCGCTATCTGGCGTTTATCGGCGACAAGGAGCCGGAGGTGGAGAGCGTGCGGGCGTTTTTGGAAAATCTGGCGGTGGAGCGGAAGGTGTCGGCCAGCACGCAGAATCAGGCGTTGTCGGCGGTGGCGTATTTTTTCAAGCGGGTGCTGGGGCGGGAGCTGGGCGAGCTGGGGGACACGTTGCGCGCGGCGCGGGGGCGGCGTTTGCCGGAGGTGTTGAGCCGGGAGGAGGTGCGGCGTTTGCTGGCGGAGGCCGAGGGCACGCCGGGTTTGATGATGCGCTTGTTGTATGGAGCGGGGCTGCGGTTGACGGAGTGTCTGCGGCTGCGGGTGAAGGATGTGGATTTCGAGCGCGGGGTGCTGATGGTGCGCGGGGGGAAGGGGGACAAGGACCGGATGGTCATGCTGCCGGCTTCGGTGCAGGGAGCGCTGCGGGATCAGGTGGAGCGGCTGCGGCCGCGGTGGGAGCAGGATCGAGCGGAGGATATGGACGGGGTCTGGCTGCCGGAGGCGTTGGAGCGGAAGTATGTGAACGCGGGGAAGGAGTGGGGGTGGCAGTGGTTGTTTCCGGCGAAGGGGCCGTCGGTGGATCCGCGGACGGGGCGGGAGCGGCGGCATCATTTGAGCGACAATGCGCTGCACAAGGCGGTGAAGGTGGCGGCGCAGCGGGCCGGCATAGCGAAGCCGGTGAGTTGCCACACGCTGCGGCACTCTTTCGCGACGCATCTTTTGGAGAACGGGACCGACATCCGCACGGTGCAGGATCTGCTGGGGCACAGCAGCGTGGAGACGACCCAGATCTATACCCACGTGATGCAGACGCCGGGGGTGGGGGTGCGGTCTCCGCTGGATGTCTAGCGCGTTTTAACCGAAAGCAGGACCGCGAAAGAACGCGGAGAGCGCGAAGATGGGGCGAAGGGAGGCGTTTCTTTTGCGCTCCTTGCGTTTTTTCGCGGGCAAAAATGACCGGCGCTTGTTCGGCCTCGGTTTGATTTTAGGCCCGCAAACCGCGACTGTTCGCCGCGGTCCGGCGCAACCTCGCCGGCATCTGGCGATTCGCTCAACACCTCGCCACACTCACGAGTGCACCTCGGGGTTCTCGGCTCTAATCGCGGGTCCCGGGTTAAATGCGCTAGGGGCGGGACAACGCCAAAGGCAGCGCGGTGTATTCAAGGTCTCCTGCACGCGGCGGAGCGGAAATGGATTTATGGGGATAGGGCGAGACCGCCGTGTTCGTTTTTGCTTCGCGGTTCGTGTATGGGCGTTGGCTCAAGAAAATCCCCTGATGACCAATCGTTGGCGCAAGGGGGCGGGAGCGGGCGCGCGCAAGCGGGGGCAAGGGGGATGAGGCAGGCGCGGGCAATGGGGTAGCCGGAGATTTTTGTAAAACGAGCGCGAATCGCCCCTCGACGGAGGGCGCGGACGGGTTATTAAGGCGGGCGTCCGTCGCGTCGGCGGAAAGCACAATTTTTTCGGGTTAATTTATCCTTACATCGTCGTGTCTTCTCCTTCTTACCCACGCCATTCGCCGGACCCTTTGCCAAAGCAGCCGGGCGAGCCTTCGCCAGCAGGGGCGGGCGAGAGGGTGGACGCCCAGGCGGCGGGCGCGGGGCCCGTGACAAGTCCCGCGCGTTTCGCGAATCGGTCCACGGCGGTGAAAATCTGCGCGGTCTACGCGGCGCTCGGCGTGGGCTGCATCGCGCTTTTCGCGTGTTGTCATCCGGCCTGGCACACCGGGCATGGCTTGGAGGCGATCGCGCTGGCGGTGGCGTTTGTGATGGCGAGCACGGTCCTGCTGGGGTTTGCCCTGGACCACCATTTCCGGTTGTTGCGGAGCGCGGCGCGTTTGTCGGAGGAGCGGGAGGTGTTGCGGGCCAAGGCCGCGGAGGCGGCGGCGCGAAAGGCCGCGGAGCAGGCGCTGGCGGAGGAGGTGGCGCGCCGGCGCATGTTCGTGGACGGCTCGCGCGACGGGATCGTGGTGATCGACATGGAGGGCAGGGCGGTGGAGGCGAATCCGCGTTTCGCGAGCGTGCTGGGCTACACGCTCGACGAGGTGTTGAAGATGCACGTGTGGGACTGGGACCGGGACTGGTCGAGGGACAGCGTGCTGGCCTCGCTCGCGGGACTGGGGCGCGAAGGCGTGCGTTTCGA
>JAIXVY010000480.1 GCA_027482505.1 Opitutaceae bacterium
CGGACGCCTTATGAGCGGTGTCCCAACCCTCGACGTCGAGCGACTCGTCGGCCTCGGCGTAGCCGAGGGCCTTGGCCTCCTTGAGGATCACCGGATAGGCGAGGCCCTCGCGCTCCATGCGGGTGAGGATGTAGTTACAGGTTCCGTTCAGGATGCCGTAGATGCGTCGGAAGCGATTGGCGACGAGACCCTCGCGCAGGGCCTTGATGATGGGAATGCCGCCGGCGACGGAGGCCTCGAAGAAGAACTGGCCGCCGTGTTTCTTGGCGGTGGCGAAGAGCTCGGGACCGTGGGCGCAGAGCAGGGCCTTGTTGGCGGAGACGACGGTCTTGCCTCGCTTGAGCGCCTCGAGGGTGACCTTGCGGGCGACGCCGGTGCCGCCGATGAGCTCGCACACGATCTGGATCGAGGGATCGGTGGCGATGGTGAGCGGGTCGGTCGTGAGCTGGTCGGCCTTCAGGCGAACGGCGCGCTTTTTGTCGAGGTCGCGAACCGAGGCGCGGGCGAGGACGAGCTTGGCGCCGAGGCGGGCCTCGAGCTCGGGGCGGGCGCGCTCGATGTGTTTCCACACGCCCTGGCCGACGGTGCCGAGGCCGCAAATGCCGATGTTGATGACGGAGACGGAAGCCATGTGGGAAACGGTTTAGGGCAGGCGGATCAGGATTGGCCAGACGAGACGGAGTCGGCGGGCTTCTTCACGAACTTGTTTTCCGTGCCGTTGCAAAGACGGACGATGTTCGAGCGATGGCGGGCGATGACAAACACGCCCAGCACGGTGGCCAGAATGGCGAAAGCGGGAGGCACGTCGAAAATCCACGCCGCCGCGGGCAGCACGAAGGAGGCCACGATGGAGGCGAGCGAGACGTAGCGGGAGACTTGGAAGACAGTCACCCAGGCCACGAGCGCCAGCAGGGTCGGAAAAGGCAGGAGGACGAAGAGGCCGCCGGCGGAGGTGGCGACGCCCTTGCCACCCTTGAAACGCGTCCAGCAGCTGAAGCTGTGGCCGACGAGGGCGAAGACGAGACCGGTGATCTGCATCTGCCACGTGTAGGTGCCGCAGAGGAAGAGCGGCCAGCCCGCCGCCGCCGCGCCTTTCAGCGCATCGAGGATGAAGGCCAGGTCGCCGGCGCGCTTGCCCCTCTTGCCGAACATGCCGCCGAGCACGCGCTTCACGTTCGTCGCGCCCGGATTCTTCGAGCCGTGCTCGAAGATGTTCACGCCGAACTTGCGCGCGATCAGCCAGCCAAAGGGCAACGCGCCGAGGAAGTAACCGGCGAGGGCGGCGATAATGAGCGGGATAAGCATGGGAGGTGTTGCAGGTAGGGCGCGACCGCTGGGCGCGCCGTTCGGGGACGACACCCAGCGGTGAACGCGGCGGGCCCAGCGGTCCCGCCCTACCTTTAAAGCTGCACGAACTTCGCGAGCTTGATGTTGGCGTTGGCCTTGAGCGCGTCGCGGGCGGCCGCGCTGGGCTCGTGGTCGACGCGCACCACCATGTAGGCGGTGCCGCCAGGCGTGAGGCGGGAGAGCGACATGTCGGCGATGTTCACACCATCGTTGCCGAGCAGCGTGCCGACCGAGCCGACCATGCCGGGCTTGTCGAGGTTCTCGAGGACGAGGAGCGAGCCCTCGGCGGCGACCTCGACCTCGCGGCCGTTGATGCCGACGATGCGGGGCTCGTTGTTCTTGCCGATGAGGGTGCCGCGGGCGCTGTTCACGCTGCCGTCGCCGCCGGTGGCCTCGAGCTCGATGAGGTCGGTGTAGTCGCCGGCGTCGGTGGACTTCACGACCTCGAACTGGACGCCGAGGCGGGTGAGGAGCGTGGGGGCGTTGACCGCGTTGACGCTGTCGCCGGAGATGCGACGGAGGAAGCCGCCCTGGAGGGCGCGGGTGATGGAGTTGACGTCGAGGTCGGCGACTTTGCCGGTGTAGGTGACGCGGAGCTTGGCGATCTGCTTGGGGGCGATCTGCTGGACGAGGGAGCCGAGCTTGGCGCCGAGGGAAATGTAGGGGGCAAGGGCCTTGGCTGAGGCGGCGTCCATCGAGGGGAGGTTGACGGCGTTGCGCACGGCGCCGTGGAGAAGGACGTCGGCGATCTGCTCGGCGATCTCGATGCCGACGGATTCCTGCGCCTCGGTGGTGGAGGCGGCGATGTGAGGGGTGAGGACGATGTTGGGGGCGGAGCGGAGCTCGCTGTCCTTGGGGAGGGGCTCGGTCTCGAAGACGTCGAGGCCGGCGGCGCCGACCTGGCCGCTCTTGAGGGCCTCGACGAGGGCCTTCTCGTTGACGATGCCGCCGCGGGCGCAGTTGACGATGCGGACGCCCTTCTTGCACTTCGCGAGGGCGGCGGCGTCGATCATGTTGTTGGTCTCCTCGGTGAGCGGCATGTGGACCGTGATGTAGTCCGAGCCGGCGAGGAGGGCGTCGAGGGTGACGGGCTCGACCTGCATGGAGGCGGCGCGGGCGGCGGTGAGATAGGGATCGTAGGCGAGGACCTTCATGCCAAAGGCCTGGGCGCGCTTGGCAACCTCGCTGCCGATGCGGCCGAGGCCGATGATGCCGATGGTCTTGCGGAGCAGCTCGACGCCACTGAGGGTCTTGCGGTCCCAGTTGCCGGCCTTCATCGAGGCGGCGCCCTGGGCGATGGGTCGGGCGCAGCAGAGGATGTGAGTGAAGGTGAGCTCGGCGGTGGAGATGGTGTTGCCGCCGGGGGTGTTCATGACGACGACGCCGTGCTCGGTGGCGGCGTCCACGTCCACGTTGTCCACGCCGACGCCGGCGCGGCCGACGACCTTGAGCTTGGTGGCGGCGGCAAACACCTGGCGGGTGATCTTAGTCTCGGAACGCACGGCGATGGCCTGCACGTCCTTCACCAACTCGATGATCTTCTCCGGAGAGGAGCCATAGGCCTCGATGACTTCAAAGCCTGGCTGCTGACGCAGGTAGGCGACGCCCTTGGGTGAGATCTTGTCGGCGACGAGGATTTTCATGGGAGAGAAAAGGGTCTAGGTAATGCCCCGCGCCCGCGTGCCGGCAAGGAAAAGCTCGGCGCGCCGGGCCGCTCCCCTAGCCTGCCCGCCATGACTCGCATCCAGCAGCAATACGCCTTTCTGACCGAATGCCTGAAATTGTCTGAAATCTTTCGCCAGGCCCTGCTTCCCGTCAGCCGCCGCCGCGAGAACGACGCCGAGCA
>JAIXVY010000202.1 GCA_027482505.1 Opitutaceae bacterium
GACGCCGAGCCAAGTCCCCCCTCGGAGCATACCTCTTGACTGCGCCCCATTGGGATACGGCCCGGTTCCACACCGAGATTTTATTCGCGGTCTATGGACCGGATAATAGGCGGCGCATTCGCGGAGTCAGAAGCGATAGTGCCTTGATCTCCGCTCTCGCCTCGCGACATGCAGCTGGATTCGAAGAGCCCGACTTCAAAAACGAGCCCGAGAATCTACGATGGAACTCGATTCTCGCGATGCAGCTGGAGGTCGAACTGCTGGAGATGTGCCGCACCTTCTACCGAATCCACGGCCTTGATTTCGATGCTGCCGAAAGAAAGACCGCTTGGCTTCAGACCGAAGGCCGAAGCGAACGGGGCAAGGCGCTCGCCGAGCGGCGGAATTCTCCGGCGCTGCGGTATAAATCGCCGGAAGCAAAATCTGAGCCCAGCAGCGTATCTACGGCCACGCCAGAAGTGAGCCCTGAGGCGGGAGCAGTGCGGATCGAGGTTGTTGGGGTGCCACCCATCCATGCGGGGACGGATGCAGCAGGACCCGTTGCCGAAACACCGGTGGCTAATCTGGATGATGCGGGTGCGTTTTACGCAGACGCTTCCCCATCGTTGCGCTCGGCCACCTCGCCCCTGCCGGCGTTACCTGAAAACTCGGAACGGGAATCCAAAGGCGCGGTGAAGCTGCCTTCTTCGCGCAGAGAAGATGAGGAATCGCGCGCCCAGCGGAATCAGGCTGCATCCGTGTCCTCCGCAGTGGCGGACGTCAGCTCGTCGCCGTCCTCGGCGGTGGTGGAAAAAAGAGAGCAGGTGCCCACAGCGCACCTTCCCCAAATTCTCATAGACGTGTTCTCGGTGGGACGCGGTGAATCTCGCGATGAACTAAGTCGTCCGGCCTACTGGATCGACGCCGAACAGGGCCTCGACCTTAGCCCGGAGCTTCTGAAGCTTCTGGAGGTCGATGATTCCGAGGAATCCAAAGAGATTCTTAAGAAGCGGAAGTTGATGCTCAAGCTCCAGACAGAGCGAAAGGAGGCGGAGCGGCAGCGCGCGGAAAGGGACCAAGAAATGTCTCGTTGAGGCATTCGTGCCGCCATGGCATGCCGGGAAGGCCGCCGCGGTGGTCCGAATCACCTGAAGGAATTTCACCTTACCCATAAGCGCTTGCCGTCGCGCAACTGTTTCACAACCAAAACAGGCGTCTCCATGAGCCGTCATAGAGGAACAAAACCGCCTTCAGCGCTCAAATATCCTGAGGCTAAAATCTACGACGTTGAGAAACTGCTGCAGGTAAAAGAATCCAGCGACTCTTTCATTGTAGAGAATCTGCTCAGAAAAGGGGACCAGCTACTTTTAGCGGGGCCGCCCAAGACAGGTAAGAGCTACCTCGCCTCGGAGCTGGCTTTGGCCCTGTCGATCCCCTTTTCGGAGGATGAGGGGAGGCGAACACTCTGGCATCACTCTGCACAGGAAACAGGCGAAGCGAAGACGACCGGAGCGGCGAAGGCGCCTCCGAAACATTTCAGCATTAATCCCAAGCCCCAGCCACGCGACAGCCAGCCCGGATCGAGGGGCTGGAAGGTTCTCGTCTTTTCGTTGGAAATGAATGTCCCCGAGGTCGCCCGTCGCCTCGGTTTCCAAGCGAAAAAATTCGTGGCGGGAGTGGAACGATTGAAAGAAGGCCAAAAATTGGAGGGCTTGTTGAAAGAGGCGGAACTCCTTCACGTGTTTGGACTGCCCGGAAAAGACGGTATTCTGGTCCAAGATCTGTCGATTCTGGAGGTCCGGGTCCCGCATTTCGGCGCTGCTCCGGAGTTCCTGCCAGGCCCGCACGCGCAAGGCCTCAAACAGGTGATTAATCAGCATCAGCCCGATGTGGTCATTTTCGACAGCCTTATTCAGCTACACAACCTACCTGAGAACGACAACGTTCAGATGAAGGCGGTAATGAGGGAGCTTCGGCGCATTTCCTCCTACCAAAAAGATGGGCGAACAGAATCGGTGGCACACATCGTTCTCCACCATACGCGAAAGCCGTCGGCAAAGGAATCAGGGGATCCTTCGGCTGCCATGATGCGCGGAGCCGGTTCAATCCACGCTGCGGCAGACTTGGTCATGACGATCAACAAAGAACCTGGTGCGTTTTCTAAAGTTCGAGTGTCCTTCAGCGCTCGGTCCGCGCATCCTCCCGAAGGTCACTTCATAATTGAACCGAAGACACAAACCCACGCTTGGGTGCACGAAAATACTGATTCCGGCAAAAAGCCTGCGATAGAGAAAAAACGAGACCGTTACCAAGCCGTGCTCAGCGACAAGGCGGGGCCCGAATGGCAAGAGGTGGCGTCCAGCTGGTTCGCAGGCCTTGACTCGTCCCGTTTAACCAGGATCGGACACATTGGCGCGGTCGCTGAGCGGGAAAAAACTGGATTGGAGCTGCGAAACTCGAATCCGGTGGATGACCAGAAGCCGCAACCCGGAAGCTTGGGGTTTTGGGTGAGGCGCGCGTCACCTTGAATCCAGTCTTGGAGCAGAGACGCTATTATCAATCTGCTTGCATCAAGTCGAATCTCGCGGACGGAGGTGGGGGCTAAAAAAAATCCCAGACCCTAAAGAATTTTTTTCACCTAAGAAACGATGGGCGGCTATAAGCCAGCCCATTCGAAGGAAGACAGGAGCCCATGTCCTAAGCCCTAGATGCCGTCGCGCAAACGTGGGCATGAAACTTTTGGATGCTCCCTCACGTGAGCACGGATTGAAGACAGGCGCTTCGCCGCAGCTCGCGTGGCAAGTGCCAGCCGCCATGGCGGCGTATTGTTTAATGGGGACCCATTCGCTCTGCTTCAAATCGCGATGCGCTTATTGTCCCGAGCGCGACATCAGCGCGACGGGTTCAGCACACGATGCGGCCCTCTCTCAGGATTCTCCCTTTCGTTAGGACCGCAGAAAAAGGCGGACTCAGACCCTCGGAGTTCGGACAACTGGTTTGGACTTCGGAGGACAAAACGGCGGGGAGCTAAGCTCTTCCGCTTCAACGTAGTCCCGACCCATTCCTTTAAGCGATCGCGGGGTAGGTCATCCAGACCTCCCCACGCGAATGCGTGAGGACGGCGGACGGGTTAAACTAAGCCATGATAAGTAATAGAACAAACCATGCGCGTGGGCTGAGTCCCGCGCTTTCTAATAAGTCGGCTTGGACATCAGTCCGGGCCTTTCATCCGCCAATGGGACCCACGGTGCAGGCGAACAGCCTTCCCCTGCTGGTCGCATCGTCCTTCACCTCTAATCGGGAATGGAGCATCTGCTCCCCCGTCAACTTGAGCGGAGGCTTCAACTAAACTCCAGTCCGCTCACTTCCCCGTCCCTAAACCGGCGCAGACCTCTGCGCCGGTTTTTTTCATGTCCGTTCGTATCCGTTATACGGATACATTTCCAGCGGGCAACGGGCCGGAGAAGGAGCCTTACCGTATATGAAAAATCAGCTACTTACCCCGTCGGAGAGGGCTTCATTCGAAAAAGCCCGTCGCCTCTTAGGTAAACGCGCTTTCGCAGCGTTGTTAGATCCCAATATCGCCCGCGATTTCGAGGTAGACGCCGTAGTGCGGCGATTCCTCCGCTCCGGGCGCACGCTCAAGGAAACGCGCCACGCGGCCTTCCTCGTTCGCGCCACGGTGAAGAAAGTGCGTCTTCTTCGTGCGGAGATTCGCACGAAACAACGTGCCCAGTTCTTCTGCCCGGCCGAGCCTTGGGTGGCGATTCGCTATCGGCTGCCCAACGGCTCGCTCTTGGAGCGCCTCGGGCGATACCAATACCGGCAGGAGACGAAACGCCGCGCTGACATCCTGAAGCGCTTTGTCCATGCCTTGGACGCAAGCCGCGTGGATGAAGAGTCCGTGATCCGACTCCCCCAAGGCGCGCCGTGGGAGGCGGCCACGGCCAGGGCTTGGACATCTCGCGGAGAGAACTATTCATCCCGCTGCAAGTTTCGGAAAACGTATGCGAACGTCGAAGTGACGGTTCCTCACAATTTCGAATCGACAGTCGATGACGAAGGTCTCGGCGAAGTCGATGGCCTGCTCACCTTGGTTGCGCAACGCGTCGAGGTTAAAGGCGACGAAATCGTCTGGAAAGCGCGGTGGGCTCGCAAGGCCCGCGGCTTCGCGTTCATCATCGAAGACGGATACATCGTTCGGCGGGGAGAAGAACTCGCGCACGGCAAGTCCGAGCGGGCGGCGCGATCCGTCCTTTCACTGCGTGCAACCGAAGCGGGACTTCAGGCGCTGGAGCGCCGACTTCTCGCGCACACCGGCGAGGGAAGCTTCGGGTCGCTGGGCGCGGTCCGGGTGGCCATCGCGGACTCGCTGGCCGCCGGCAATTGCGAGGCGGGCACGCTGGCCTTTCGCGACCGGCATTTCCCCGGACGAGACTCCGCCACGGTGGAGGAAATTCTTCGCGCTGCGGAGACCTTCTCCGGGCGCAAGCTGGCGATCGCCGCTTGCCTCCGCGCGATTCGTAGCAGCCGCCTGACGAAGGAGGTGTCCGCATGAGCGCGAACGATCAACTCCCCCTGTTTCCCGAGGCTGATCCGAAACCGAGTTCGTCGGACAATCGTGAGTCACCGTGCTTGCCGCCTAGCAAAGTCGCCCCATCGGACGGTGATGACTACAGCTGGATTCGGGCGCTAAAGGATCACTTTCAAAGCTCGACCAAGCTTGGGAAGGGCTTCGGAGTGCCCGCCGATCAGATACTCCGTTGGGCCAAGGCCGGCGAATTACACGGCTTTCCCGTGAAAAAGGGAAAACGAGACATCCGTCTCTTCAATCGAACTGGATTCGCGAAGTTCCTAATGACGCAGAAGGCGGGCAAGTATCAACTCCGCTTCGAGACCCGGCCGCTTTCCCAGCTCAAAGTGGACTTGTCCATTTACGCACGGAGCAAACCGACGCGGCAGAACTGCGCGCCTTTGCTCGCCGCCATCCGCGCAGGAACAAAGCCAGCCCCCCTCGTGGCAATGCGAATCGAAGGCCAGCTGATTCTAGTCGACGGCTTCCGGCGAGAATTCTGCCTCAGGGCCGTCCATGGTGACGCAGATGCGGGAGCGGGGCTGGCAAAAGGAGCGCCCGCTTACTTCAAGCAACTCATAAAGGGCAGTCCCATGCTGAAAGCCCAGATCTTGGCAAACAAGCTCAAGAGTCCAACCTTCGCCACGGCCTTTGGGCTGCCGCGTTCCTCCATGAACCGCTGCTACAGGGCGCTTGGCTGGGTCACGAATCGACCGCCCAAGTTGGGCCCAAAGGCACAGGCGAAGGCGGATAAGCGAAAGGCGCTGAAGGAAGGCATTGATGCGCTGAAGGCACTATCCCGCGCTTCGGGAGAAATGGAGCAGGCCGAGGCCATTAATCATGCCAACCAAGCAATCGACCGGTATATGGCCTTCTTCAGCTCGAACTACAGGCAGGACGAGGAGGGGCCGGAGAACGGGCAGACACCGTAGGAAGAATCCCACTACAGCCGGCTCCGCCCGAAGCGGGAGCCGGCTTCACCCACACTTGAACAGCGGGCAAAGCCGCGGTTCGAGTGAAATCACACGCTTGCGCCATGGGCTTGGACGATATCGCCGCATTCGGGCGCAGGCCTCGCATCCTCGAGCGCCGAGAGGTGCGAAATTCATCTAGGCGGCAGCTTCCCGATTTCCCAATTCCCCGGGGAACACAACACACCATGAACGAAAACGCCCACATGCTTGCCCAGCTTCTCAACGCGGCCGCGGTCGACAAAGACGATGCCGCCGAACTGCTCCGCTTCCTTGGCTCGGCGATCTTCTCGGCTGCCTCGCCTTGCACCTTGGTGAACACCGACGAGACCCTGTTCTTCGTCTGCATCGCTCTAAGCGCGGAGGAGGTGCAACGCCGCGGCCTGCGAGCAGCCTTCAGCCGCTGCTACGCCTTGACGGTCTTTCAGCGCTCGCGCGGATGCTACCGCGGCGGCGACCCCGAAGACCTGGAGAATTATGACGAAATCCGTTTCGAGGCGGAGGAGTGGTTGAAGAAGACCGATAATGAACTCCTCGCCATGATCCTCACCCACAAAGTCCTCAGCCGCTTTGCGGGCAACCACGAGTCGTTCCAGTTTTCCTTGGATCCGGTCAGTCCCTTCGATTGGAAAGAGAAGCCTGAGGGCGCCGAACGCTAGGCAGAATTCCTTGGGCTTCCCCGCCAGCCTCAGCCACGGCACGGGATAGCAGGATTGTCTCGTTGAGACATTCTTCAAACCAAGGTGCCCAAGCTCTCGAAAATCCAAGCTACCTTGGGCCTTCTTGCTGTGCGGAAGGCCAAAGGTATGCCCCCACACTGGAGTGCCTGGCTAGACCTTCCCGTGATCTGCAAGTAGTCTGGCAAGCTAGCCGCTCGCTTCCCGCGCCGCCGCCCTCTCGGAATGCTCGAAGGCCTGAGCGAAGCGCTCGAGCGCAAAGCCGTTGGGTGCGGCGAGCCAGGTCGCGTCATACGTGAATGCAGCATGCTCGCGAGCCCCCTGCCGGTCGTAGCGCGGATCGCCCACGGGCCGCCCCTCATCGCCAAGACAGACCTGCAAGGCTCGTTTCACAGGGGTCGCGACGTGAGCTTCACCCGGACTCGCTTGGGCAGAAACTCCCGCTCCAACTGGAGCCCCACATCGTCGCGCCGGGGATCCACCAGGTCACCCAGGGCAGTGCCGAAGCCCAGGACGAAGAGCGCCATCGCGTAGGGTCCCATCGCCACGCTCGGGTCCCCCTTTTCGACTCTGCGGTAGGTGTTCGTGGATACACCGGTCCGCTCCACCATCATCGCGATGCTCAGCCGGCGCTTACGCCGCGCGGTGGACAAATCGTGACCGAGCTTCACCAAGGCGCGCCGCGTCGATGGCGCGCAGGACGTCAGATACGCCCGATCTCCTTTTAACAATGCATGGGCTTCAAATGGTTTTAAATGTCAATGTATGGGACATTATCCCTAGAGGTGTTCGCTCCGGCTTTCTTTGACGGCGGCGGGGGATCACGCAGGCCGGGAGTCCGGCTTCGCCGTGCATGCACCGGCTGGATCCGTGCCGACGACGGCTGCGAAAAACTCTTTCTTGCTCGTTCTTTGGTGGGCCCTGCGGGATTCGAACCCGCAACCAAGGGATTATGCCTGCCACTTCGGCTTTCGCCGCCACCGCGCGGGAGGGCGCGGCGTTCGTGGTCTGGACTATGCCTTCGCCGTGGGGCGTCCGTGGATACCACGAAAGCCTGTTAGGCGGGTGATTATAGTCTCTACACCTTCGGAGCGCGCGTGCTCGGCGCGCTCCGCTTGGCTCGGCGTTGGGAGTTTAAACCGTTCGCCGAAGTTACACCTGACTAGCGGCGGCTTTCGCCGCCGCCGACCCGATTTCTCAAGTCCCCTGCTCTGACCATTGAGCTAAAGGCCCGTCTCCAAAGAACCGCTCCATCACGCGGCGGCGGCGGGCGGGCGGCAAGCCAAAGGTCAGCGCCCGAGATGGAAACCTTCTTGGCGTGCAATGCGGAGGTTCTCCTCGCGGATCTCCGGCTGGCGCAGAAGCCAGCGGAAGGTCGCAAGAAGCTGGTGCGCGGCGAGGTCGAAGCCGAGGACGGAAGCGGCGGGGAGTCCCGCGGGCTCTCGCGCGCCAGAGACCTCC
>JAIXVY010000461.1 GCA_027482505.1 Opitutaceae bacterium
AGGCGGAGCGGCGCGGGCGGCGGGGCGGGCGGCGCGGCCGCACCTGTCGCCTTGCAGCGAGCGTTCTACTCGAACGGCCCCTCGGACTTCAGTACCACCGGAGGCGGAGGCGGGGCCGGTGGAACCAACTTCTCGCCCGTTGGCAAGGACGGCTCACCGGGCGGGGTTTACACCGCGTTCGAACTGCGAGAGATCTCGCCGGGCATCTTCGATGGAACGCCATACGGCCCCAACACGGCCGGCTATGCGAACTTGTTTCGCGCGGTGCCCGGGGGAGACGGCAGCGCTGGCCAGGGGTTGATGAAGATGGTGTTGTTCTGGAAGTCGATGATGGTGTGGGAGCGCAGGTTGATGGCCTTGATCACGCCGTCGGGGGTGTTGCCGGAGGAGCCGCCGGCGCGGACGGTGACGCGTTCCTTCACGGTGCGGTTGGGCGTGAGGCTGTTGATGGCGGCGTTG
Organism: Opitutaceae bacterium; assembly: GCA_027482505.1. Taxonomy (GTDB): domain Bacteria; phylum Verrucomicrobiota; class Verrucomicrobiia; order Opitutales; family Opitutaceae; genus IMCC26134_A. Next base: position 460 of record JAIXVY010000461.1, read on the forward strand.
ACGGCGGCGTAGTAGTCGGCGCCGCGGTAGACCTGGGTGACGGCGCCGTTGATGTTTCTGGTGGCGACGTAGTCGGGGGTGGTGAAGACGACCTCGGCGGAGGTCTGGGCCCGGCAGATGGAGGCGAGGGCGGGGAGGAGGGCGGCCGCGAGCAGGATGCGTCGCAGCAAGGCGGGGAGCTTTGTTGTCATGGGGTTTTGGGGTGGGTGGAGGGGAAGGGCGATTAGCCGCCGGGGGCTTTGGGCGGGAGCGAGGCGCGGAGTATGGTCTCCATGCGTTGCGTGTCGCCCGGGGCGAGGTTGCCGAGGGCCATGCTGATGGCCATGAGGCGGTCGCGGGGGTTGGATATCTGGTTGATCCAGGCGATGGCGGTGTCGGTGTTGTTGACGGCGGATATGCGAACGAGCTCGGCCGCGAGCTGGTCGCGTTCCTGGCCGGCGGGCTGGGACTGGAGCCAGGAGGCGGCCTGGGAGGGTTGATGGACGGCCCAGGAGGAGAAGGCGGCGGAGTTGGCGTGATCGTGTTCCGCGGAGGGCAGCGTCTCGCGCCAGGCCAGCCAGGCCTCGGTGTCGTGCATGGCGAGGTTGTTGCCGAACACGCGGATGAGTTCCCGGCGTTCGGACGGGTCGCTCACCTTTTCGAGGAGCAGCATGCCGGAGACGGGGTCCTCGTAGGCGAGCTGGGCGATGCCGGTGGCGCGGGCGCCGGTGCGCTCGGCGACGGGCAGGCTCTCGGTGACCTCGAAGACGGTGGCGGGCAGGGCGCTGGCGCTGGTGGAGAGAAGCAGGGAGGAGAGGCGCTGTTTGAGGTCGGGATCGGCCACGGTCTTGATCCATGCGCCGGATTCGTGAAGGTCGGCCACGACCCAAGGCGCGGCGAGGGCGGCGATGAGTTCGGCCGAGTCGCGACCGGCGGCGGCGCTCACTTTGGCGAGGGTGCCCGCGCGGGTGGCCGGATCGCGGAGCAGGGCGGCGAAGGCGGAAAGTTCGCCGATGTGTTCGAGGTGGTTGGAGACGCGCAGCCAGAAATCCAGGCCGGCCGCGGGGTCCCGGGCGGCCAGCTCCTGGAAAAACGCCTTGCGCTCGTAGGCATCGACCGATTCGCCGGCGAGGAGACGCTCGCGAAGGCTGTCCATCGAAAGGCGAACGCGCTCGGCGAGGAGCGCCTCCGGATTCATGTCGCGGGACCAGAGTTCGGGGAGGCGGAGGGTGGGATCGAGGCGGACGAGCCGGCTCCAGAGGTAGAGGGCGAGTTGTTTTTCCTGGGGCGAGTTGGTGTGGGCCCGGCGGAGGAGGAGGTCCCAGGCTTGCCGGGCGTCGGAGTCGTCGAGGCCGGCCAGAGCGCCGCACGCGCCGATGAATTTCACGGTGTCCGCGGTGTTTGCGGAGAGAAAGCGTTCGATGATCCGGGCCGTTGAAGGTTTCGGAACGGCGGCGTCGGAGCGGGCCGCGAACGGGATTTCAGGCTTGGCTGTCGCGGCGCCCGTTACCGCAGGCCGCACGGTCAGGGGGGCGGGCGCGGAGACGACGGACGCCGCCAGGTAGCCCAACGCCAAACCCGCCGCGAGACAGAGGATGTGACGTGCGACATTCCGCATGTCTCAATCTCAAGATATTGGCGGTCTAAATTGTCAAACAACTTATTGAAAAAATGGAAGAGTCAAGCTATGGTAAATTGCCGAAATAAAATTTCATAAAACTTTATGCTAAAAAGGTTAAATATGGGTTAATATGTAATTTAAGGTGTTGTGTAAAATGAGGCTTACTTCGTGGGTTTAAGTCGGATCGAAGTTCCGCTTTCCAAGTGGGGCGAAGGAAGCGAGGCGTGGCCTGTTCCGGTGATTTCCAACCGGCTGGCGTGAAGGCGGCCGCCCCGGACCCGCAAGTCGACGTTTCCGTCCGGGTGGAGGGTGACGTCGCCCCAGGCGGAGCCGTTGGACCAGAAGTGGCGGCCGGGGCGCGCGGCGAAGCCCAGGACGCCGGTCACCGCGGAATAGCGGAAGCCGGTCCAGGCGAGGAGGACGTTCCAGGCGGCGAGAGCCCGGCCGTAGTGGTGGCCGCACTCCGGCTCGCTGAAGGGATTGCGCCGCCGGCCGTCGTGGCGGGCGCGGATGGCGGCGACGACGCGCAGGGCCTCCTCTGTCATGCCTTCCTGGATACAGGAGACGGCGGCGGTGTATTCGAAGCCGGTCATGACCTCGGCGAAGTAGGGGAAGGGCACGCGGAGGCGGCCGCGCGGCCAGGAGGCCATGACGAGCCCGGCCTCGTCGCCGAGGGCGTAGGAGCGCATGGGGTTGAAGTGGCCGGAGAAGCCTTCGCGCCAGTTGTGCTCCAGCACGCTTTGGATGGCGCGGCGGAGGTGGCCCGGCTCGGCGAGGGGGCCCAGGCCGGCGAGGGTGGCGGCGGTCTGGCCGACGAGTTGGTCGACCAGGCAGCCGGGGCCGAGCTGGAAGGGCGGGAAGGCGGGCGAGTCGGGGGCGAGGCGTTTGGAGAGGTCGGAGGCGCCGGGGGCGAGGACGTG
>JAIXVY010000064.1 GCA_027482505.1 Opitutaceae bacterium
AGCCGATCTTGGGAAGGCGGCGATATGCCGGCTAGACAATCCCGTCCGCATAAGCGGCTGGTTTTTCGATGATACCGGCCGGGCCGCCCGCGTCGTTCTTGCGCGGGTGGGGGATCGCGTCGTTCCGTTTCAGGCGGTCGAGCGTCCGGACGTGGTCGCACACTTTCGCGGCCAGGGCCGCGAGCTGGGCGACGCGCGGGTGGGCTTTTCCCTAGAGCTAAAGACTGGCCCGGGTCTTAAACACATCGTGATCGAGGCGCTGTGCCATGACGACGTCGCGGTGCCCCTGCAGCGTGGCTTGCGCTGGATGCGACCTTACCAGGCACCGCGGGAAAAACTCGCCTGGGCCGGCGACGACGATCCGTTGCCTGCCGAACCTGACCGCGGCCCTGCTCCGGTTCCGGAGGTGCGCGCAATCGCTTTTTACCTCCCTCAGTTTCACGCTATTCCGGAAAATGATCTTTGGTGGGGGAAGGGCTTCACCGAGTGGACAAACGTTCGGCCCGCGCGTCCTCAGTTCGATGGCCATTATCAACCTCATGTCCCGCATTCGGATCTCGGGCACTACGACCTAAACGACTCCGAGGTCCTGGATAAACAGGCGCGGTTGGCGCGCGCCGCCGGCGTTTATGGTTTTTGTTTTTATTACTACTGGTTTGGCGGAAAACGTCTTCTCGAGATGCCGCTCGAGCGCCTTCTCGCCACCGGCCGCCCGGAAATGCCTTTCTGCTACTGCTGGGCCAACGAAAATTGGTCTCGCCGCTGGGATGGGCTGGAGACCGAGGTGCTGATCGCCCAAAGCCATTCGCCCGAAGACAACGACGCGGTGATCCGCGACCTTATGCGGGCCTTCCGCGACCCGCGCTACATTCGGGTCCATCACCGGCCTCTGTTGCTGGTTTATCGCCCGGCGCTCATCCCCGACGCGACACGCACCTTCGCGCGCTGGCGCGAACTTTGCCGAGCGGAAGGGGTGGGCGAAATCCACCTGGCCGGGGTGAAAGGGCATGGTTGCTCCAGCGCGGAGGGCTTCGGGCTCGACGCCTTGGTCGAGTTTCCCCCCAACGACTCCGGCGCTTCGCCGCTTGCCTCGCCACCCGCTGGTCTCGTGCCCGACTTTGCGGGCAAGCTCTACGATTACCGGGAGGTTCGACACCTCTGTTGGCAAGCCGCGCGCGCCGAGCGTCCGCTTTATCGCGGTGTTATGCCCTCTTGGGACAACACCGCGCGGCGCAAAAACAAAGGATCCATCTTCACTAACAGCTCGCCTGGCGCCTATCTCAACTGGTTGCGAAAAATCGCCGACCGAACCCGCGCCGAACCTGATCCCGAGCATCGTCTGCTTTTCATCAACGCTTGGAACGAATGGGCCGAGGGCTGCCATCTCGAACCGGATGAGCGCCATGGCTTCGCATGGCTCAATGCCACCCGCCGAGCGCTCGGCAGTTGGCCCTCGCCCGCCGCGCTCTCCGCGCCCCGTCAGCCAAGTTCCGTGCTTGTGCTCGGGCACGACGCCGAGCGCGCTGGTGCGCAAACCGTTTTGCTTTCCATGCTCCGGGCTTGGAGCGCGTGTCCGCCGCCTTTTTCCTACCGCCTCGCGTGCGTCGTCGGCGGCCCACTCCGCGCCGAGTTCGAGCGGATATGTCCCACTCTGGTGCTATCTGACCGTGGCGAGACGGAGCTCGACGAGGCAGAAATCGAGCGAATGCTTTCCCCTCGCCCCGCGCTTATAGTCGCAAACACTGTTGCGCACGGCGCGCTTTTGCGCCGGCTCGCCCCTTACGGCGTGCCAGTCGTGACCTACTGCCACGAGCTGCAAAATTCCATTGAACGCTGGGCCCCTGGCGGGGTTATGGAGGCCACGCTTGCCCGCTCCTCCGCCTTCTTCGCAGCGAGTGAAGCCATTGCCCGCAACCTGCGTGATCGCCATGGCGTGGCTGAACAGGCTCTGCGCGTAATCCCGGCGGCTATCGACTTATGGAGCGAAGACGAAGCGCCCTCCGCCGCAGAACGTTCCGCCTTAGCCGCTGAGTTGGAACTGCCCGCCGACGCCATCGTCGTCTTCGGCGTCGGCACCACGGATTGGAGAAAGGGCTCGGATCTTTTCGTGCGTGTCGCCGCGCTTGCTTGCGCCGGAGAGCCGCGCTTGCGCTTTGTCTGGATCGGCGGCGACGCTGGCTACTCCGCAAAAGAGATTGCCGCGTGCGGATTGCGGGACCGGGTGCGTTTTCTCGGGCCGCGCCCTGCCGCCCGGCGCTATTTCTACGTGGGGCACATTTTCGCTCTTACTTCGCGAGAAGATCCCTGCCCGCTGGTCGCCCTCGAGGCGGCTTGTGCAGGTTTGCCTGTCGTATGTTTCAAGGGGGCGGGTGATATACCCGCGGTGCTTGGGCCTGATGCGGGCGCCGTCGTTCAGATGGAAGATACCGAGGCTTTTGCCGCTGCCTTAATACGTATGGCGCGCGATTCCGCCGAGCGAGCGCGGGCAGGTTCCGTGGGCGCGCGCCGCGTTGCGGACCGGCATGACATTCGCGCCGTCGCCGCGATGGCCGCCGCCGAGATCACCCGGCGTCTGCCCCAGCCGAAGCGACCTTTGGTCAGCGTAGTTGTCCCCAATTACAACCACGCGCGATACCTGGGGGAGCGCCTGCGCTCCATCGCAACCCAAACCCTTCAAGACATTGAGATCATCCTGCTCGACGACGCCTCCACGGATCACAGCCGCGATCTGCTTCAGCGCTTTGCGGCAGTCGAGTCGCGCGCACGTTACCTGCCCAACACCACCAACAGCGGCTCGACCTTCAAGCAGTGGCGAAAGGGGCTGAATGAGGCGCGTGGAAAATACGTGTGGATCGCCGAGTCGGACGACTCGGCGCAGCCGGCTCTGCTCGAGCGCCTTGTCGCTCGTCTCGAGGCGGAGCCCGATGTCGCCCTGGCATGTTGTCAGCTGCGCATGATGGACGCCGCGGGCAATCTGGGCGGAACGCCGGACGAGTGGCTGGGCGAGCTTCATCCTACGCGTTGGAATAAATCGTTTACCAACGACGGCCGCGATGAAATCTCCCGCTACCTCTCGCGAAAAAACACCATTCTTAACGCCAGCGGCGTCGTATTCCGCAATTTTGAAGGTGTGGATCGGCTTGTGGACGACTCCATGCGACTCTGCGCGGACTGGCTCTTCTGGGCGCGACTGCTGGTCCGCGGCAAGATCGCCTATGAAGCGGAGCCGCTGAATCATTGGCGCTTGCAAAGCTCCAACGCCCGCAACCGTCCCCCCGGCGAGTTGGAGTGGGTGGAGGGCGAGCGTATCCTCAATGAGCTCGCGTCGCTCGCGGGCTTAACCGCGGCGGAAAGTGCTGAACGCATAGGTGGGTTCGCGGAACGCTGTCAGAAGTGGAAAAACGCAGGTCGCTGATGATGCATTCAGTTTAATAACACTCAATGAGTCTCCGTCCAAGATATCAGACCGTCCCCCGGCCTAAATTTATATGAACGCGCTGCCGAGTTTCCCTGCTAACATCTTCGCCCGAACGCTCCCTTGGATTGCATGGGCCCTTTTCATTACGTTCTGCGTTGGCTTGGCGATAAGCTGTGGTTTGCGGCACGCGGACGACGCATGGTTTGCCACGATTTCCAAATCGCTTGTCTGGGGGGATGGTTACGCCACCCCTTTTGCGGCTCATTCCAATGTTACGGAGCCGCTTAAGTTTAATCCGCATACCGGAGTCGGCCCCACGCTTGTCGTGCCGGGCGCCTTGGCTGTGGCGGTGTTTGGCAATCACGAATTGGTGCCAGGTCTATGCGCCATTTTCGTTTGGGGGTCGGTGCTGACCGTCTTTTTCCTCTTGGTGCGTCGCAGCCTGGATGTGCACGCTTTCGCGATTACCTGCCTGCTCATGCTGCTGTTTTGGCTGGGCGGATTCGCTCGGTATTTTGTCGCCTGGCATGCGTTTATTGGCGAGGCCACCGCCCTTTCTTTTTTGCTGCTCGGCCATTGGGTCGTGTGCGCCTCTCGCTTAGAACGGAAAAATCTGATTATTGCCGGCCTGCTGTTCGGTTTGGCGGTTCAAACTAAGCTGATCGCGCTTTATGGTTTGCCTGGAGCGCTCCTCCTGCTGGCGATGCGTTCACGCTCAGTCGACGGAAAGCGTTTCCCCCTGATGGCGAATTTAATCGCTTTTGCGGTCGGGGCCGCATCGCCCCATTTGGTTTTTGAAATCTATAAATTAGCGTGCTTGGGCGGAACGGGTTTTGTGGAGAATTGGAGTCAATACCTGAAGGCCGTGCGGCAGATGGGCACGGGACAGACGATCGACATGCAAGTGCTCAAGGAGCGGCTTGAGCTGTTGTCTCGCACTTATGCCGCATGGACCTGGCTTCCTCTTTTTTTCGCTGCCTTCATGCTTCGCCGGAGCCGTCCGTCCTCGACGCGTCTTGGCGATAACGTCGCTATGGCGCTTTTGATTTCGGGTCTATGCAGCATCCTTTATTGGCTTTTGATGTCCGCTGGATGGGCCCGTTATGCGTGGATCGGCGTTGGACTGCTCTACGCGTCGCTGGCCTTTCTTTTGGGCTCTGTATCCTGGAGAAGCGCGCTAGGCCCTGTCGTTCTTGTCATTATGGTTCTGCCGTTAGCCGGTTTGCTGAAGCCCTACCTGATGCAGCATGGTTTGTTTCGTCCGGACAGCGAGCGTGAGGCTCGGCGCAAGACGTCCAACTACCTGATTGGATTAAAGGAAACGCAGCCGGTCGTCCTAGTATCGCGTTGGTGGGGCTCTTTTGCCGATATCGAATATCTTTTGCCTGAAACCATGAATTTTGTGCGCATAGAGAGCGTTCCGGTCGACGAACGGCGAAAGATATTACTGATAAATAAAAACTATATGGATCTTGCGGAACCCATTAACGAAGAGGTTTTAAAAAGGTCCGCTAAGGTTCTTCTTTCCGAGGGGCCTTACGAGCTTCGGGAACTTCAGTAGCCGTAGTTTTCTGCTCCGTGCATATGGTGGTTTTTAAACTCATATGAAAAACAAGCGTCTTTGCTGCCATGGGCACCCGTGGCTTCGGCTGCATTTGTATGGAGCCGACTGCATTTGCGAATTCGGATACATGCATGCTTGACGTGTTAAATCGTCTGCTCGGCTCGCGGGGAATACCTCTCGAGATCGATAACTTCGGAGATGGATTTGTTACCATTCGACTTCCTAGATGCGGAGCAGGTTGGCGCGCCTGGGTGGAGATTGGTCGGCGGGTTGTCGTGCTGGAGCCTTCCGCTGCCGGGCTGTCCGCCCGCTTTGCCACACGCGCAGGATTAAAATTTATTACCCTTAGGCTAGTTCCCGAGGGCAGTCATCCCCGAGGCGTCATTCGCCGCTTGATAAGAGTGGCCGGCGCTCGACCGCGCGGACTGGCCCGCGCCTCGTTCTCCCCGCGCGCGCCTTCGCGCGTATCCGTCATTGTTCCCAACTATAACCACGCGCCGTATCTGGTCCGGCGGCTGGAATCGGTTTATGGACAAACTCGTCCGCCCGACGAAATTCTCCTCCTCGACGACGCCTCGAGCGACGAAAGCGCGGCCATTCTCGCTGATTTCGCCGCGCGTGATCCCGTCGCCGGCCGCTCGCGGGTGCTTCGCAATATCGTCAATTCCGGTTCGCCCTTCGCCCAATGGGCCCGCGGTCTTCGCGAGGCGACGGGCGAAGTGGTCTGGATCGCGGAAAGCGATGACTGGTGCTCGCCCGATTTCCTTGGACGCATGCTGCCTGCGTTTCAGGACCCCGCGGTTCTGATCGCCCACGGTCGGGCGATTTTCGTGAATGAAGGCGGACAGCCGCTGGCGCAGTCGCTGGAAAAAATCCACCGATCTGTCGGCTCGCGAGCCGTTATGCGCTCGGGTTCGATATCGGCCCATCGATTTTTGCGCGAAGGGATGGCGATCCGCAATCTGGTCCCCAACGCATCAGCAGTGGTTTTTCGCCGTCCAAGTCCGGGATTTCCCCTTTTCGACGACCCCGAATGGGTGTCGCTGCGCGTCTGCGGAGACTGGATATTCTACCTTCATCGGTTACGCGGCGGCAAGATAGCCTATGTGCGCGAAGCCCGGAGCTATTATCGGGTGCGACCGGAAAGTGCCGCGCACAGCGCGCAGGGAGAGGAGCGGTATTTCCGGGAACATGCCATCGTTGCCCGACACCTGATGGAGACATTCGCCATCCCGGGTGATTTCCTGGACCGGCAGCTATCGCTGCTCGCCCGGCATCAAGCTGCGCATGCCCGCGAAGCGTCCGGCCTGCGCTCGCCGGTGGAATGGTATCGCGAAGCTGGCCTGAAGGCGGCGTCCGCCCGTCGCGGTCCCGCGGTATGTGTCGCGATTCATGCGTTCGCTCCGGGCGGCGCGGAAGCTTTCGCCATTCATATGGCCGTCGCGCTTCGTCGCGCGAGATGCGCCGTCACCCTGCTGGAACTCGTGACGCTCCCGTCGGATCCCGCCGTGCGCGCGCGTGTCCCCGCCGACCTGCCGGTTGTGCGGCTTGGCCGACCGGCCGAGATAGCCCGTTTTCTTCGGGAATCTGGTATCGAAATGGTGAATACGCACCATCCGCGGGCCGATCTGGCCCTGGCCCGCGCGCTCGATATGCTTCCGCCGTGCACCCGTCCTAGGCTTTTCTGCACGCACCACGGATTCTATCATCTCGACGCTGGAAACCTGTTTCGCTGCCGCGACTTGTTTCACCGACATGTCTCCCGCTGGATCAACGTCGCAGGACGAGGCCGGCATCCCTTCGTGGTTGCCGGCCTGCTGACTCATTCAGCCGGGGATCGCTTTTTGGAGCTGCCGGCGGGCATACCCCTGCCGTCCACGTTGCCCCCGCCCCTTTTTCCCGGCCGGAATCAGCCGTTCGTCGTCACCGTGGCCAGTCGCGCCCTGCCCGAGAAAGGCTGGCGCGAAGCCATAGCCGCAATTGACCGTGTCCGCATAAGCTCGGGACGGGACATCCGGCTCGTCCTTGCCGGGTCCGGACCTGTGCAAGAGGAACTGGAGCGTGATAAACCGCCGGCCTTCGTGTCGCTGCTGGGCTTCCGCGTCGACGTTCCCAATCTCTACGCGCAAGGACACCTGGGCATGCTTCCGACCACTTACGCCGGCGAAAGCTGTCCGCTCGGGGTTATCGAGTGTCTTGCGGTGGGCCGCCCTGTCGTCGCCACCTCCGTGGGTGAAATCCCGTCCTTGCTCACCTCCTCCGGGGGTGTAGTCGCCGGCGCCTTGGTGGCACCCGGGGGGGGGATCATTCATTCTTTGGCGGCCGCCATCGAGCATCTCGCGACTGATCGCTCAGCTTACGAGCACGCTGCGTCTGTCGCGCGAAGATGCGCTGAACGGCACGACATAAACACAATTTCTCGCGACTATTTGGCCGCGTGGCGTGAAGTGAACGAACAGCCCCGATCCTCATGCCCGCATTAAGCGTCCTGATGGCGGTTTATAACCGCTTGGATCTTACCCGCCTCTGCCTGCCAACGCTTCAGCGTTCGCTGGCCTGCATCGAACACGAAATTATCATCGTGGACGACGGCTCCACTGATGGCACCCGAGATTTCCTTCGCGCTCTTCCATCGCCCTATCGCGTCCTTTTCAACGAGGAGAAGGGCAACTTCGCGATAAACAACAATCGGGCCGCTGCTGTGGCTCGCGCCGACGTTCTGTGCTTGCTGAATAACGACACCGAACTGCCCGACGGCTGGTTGGCGCCAATGCTCGACACTCTGGCTCGGCGCCCCGACGCGGGTTTTGTCGGCAATGTGCAAAAAATTCCCGGTTCTGGCCGTTACGACCACTTTGGCGTTCTTTTCCCCACCTCGCTGGTGCCGCTTCAATATGGCCAGCACCTTCGTGTCCGGCCGCGCGAAATAACCGGCTGCGTTTCGCGCTGGGGCGCCGTCACCGCCGCGTGTGTCGTCGTCAAAAAATCCGTTTTCGACTCCGTCGGCGGCTTCGATCCCGCCTATGTCAACGGCTGCGAAGACATCGACCTTTGTCTTCGCCTGCACACTCGCGGCCATTGGCATTACGTCGCGCACGAAAGCGAGATCTTGCACCACAAAGGCTCGTCCCCGGGACGCAAAAACCACAACGACGCCAACCTTGCCCGACTCAAGGCCACGCATGGCGATTACCTGCGGCGAGTCTTGGTTCCGCGCGATGCCCGCCTCGCCGCGCGCAGTTATTTGCGGTCCGCCGCGGCTGCGCCGAGACGTGTCAACGCGCGCAAGTTATTCGATTCCTTGGCCGCTTTAATGCGCCCCGGATTCCCCAGCGCGCTCCGTCGACCCGAGTGCCTACCCTAGTATGATATACGTGCCAGGCCGTTCCTCGCTAGTATTTTGCCCTTGGCCCGGTTTCGGCCATGGCATGGCCTACGTGACGATGCGCATTCGTCGTCCTCTTTGCCTCTTCGCCGCCTTCGCGCTGCTTGGCGCCGCCGGTCTCGCCGCCCAGTCGGGCCCCGCCTATCCAGAAGCCCAACTCCCCGAGCTTTCTCGCTTGCTGGAAATGGCCCGGGAAAACGCCCCCTCACTCGTCGCCCAGTCCATCGCCAAGGAAGAATCCGATGCCCGGCTCGACGCTGCCAAGGCCGCCTATTACCCGCGCTTCGATCTCTATTCCACCATCGGCGTCCGCCAGACCCAATACTCTTCGTCCGCAGCCGAGGACGACACCAGCGCCGGGGCTAATTTCAACGCCGTCATCCGTCGCCCGCTCTACCACTGGGGCGCCATCGAGGCCCGCATCAAGCAGGCCCGCCTCGACCAAACCAATGAGGACCTGCAACGCGTCCTCGTTCTCCGCCAGATCAAGCGCGGCTTGCGCGCCAATTACCTCAACCTGCTCGTCAACCAGGCCTCGCTCGCCCAGCTCCGCCTCCGCCGCGAATCCGCCTCCGCCCAGCTCTCCCGCCTCGGCTCCGACCAGCAGGCCGGCCTCGTTTCCTCGCTCGAAGCCACCCAGCTCAACCTGAACCAGGAGCAAACGCTCATCGACATCGACGCGGTCGAGGCCGATCAGCGCCGCATCCTCGCCGCCTACCAGCGCGAGGTCGGCTGGAACGAACCCCTCGCGCTTGATCAACCCGTTCCGGCTCCCGATCTCGCCGCGCTCAACGCCTGGCTCGAGCGCACCCGCTCCGCCGGCCTGGGCGAGTGGTTGAGCGACCACGCCGAGGTCCAGCGCCGCCGCAACCTGCTTGAGCGCGAGAAAGCCGAGCTCGTGTGGATCAAGTCCCGCCAGCGCCCGTTGCTCAACGCCGCCGCCAGCGCCACCCGCGATCAGCGCAGCGTCCAGGGCGACAACAACGCCGACGCCCTCACGTTCTTCGCCGGCGTCGAGGTGAGCTGGAACGTGTTCGACGGCTTCGAGACCTCCGCCCGCACCCGCGAGGCCTCCGCCCGTCTGCGCCGCATGGAGCGCCAGCTCGAGGCCTACCGCGCCGAGCTTTCCGCCCAAGCCTACGCGGTGCTCGACCAGATCGGCTTTCAGGTTCGCCAGCTTCAGCTCAACGAGAAGCGCGCCCAGGCCACCACCGAGGGCCTGCGCTCCGCCGAGCGCGACGCCGCCGAGGGACGCCTTTCCGCCCAGGCCCTGCGCGAGCGGCAGCTTTCCGCCCAGGAAACCTCGCTCAACGTCCTGCGCGCCCGCGTGACGCTGCTCCTCGCCCTCAACGACTACCTCGATCTCACCTTGCCCGCCGCCGTCGAGCTCGCGCCCGGGGCCTGAACGCCATGAAGCCCGCCTTTAAACTAGCCCTCGCCGCCGCGGTCTTGGGCGGCGTCGCCTTGGTCGGGGGCCGCTACGCCAACCGTCCGGAAATTTCGTTCGCCCCCGTCACGCGCGATGTCGCGGTCGACGCCGTGCCGGCCGCGGTGAAGGTCGAGCCGGAGTTCCAGGTGACCATCACTAGCGACGTCACCGGACTGGTTAAAAAATCCAACCTCAAGCTCGGCCAGGTCGTTCGCGAGGGCGACGTGCTTTTCGAGATCGATCCCGGCGCCTACGTCATCGAGCTGCGTCGCCTGGAGGAGCAACTCGCAAACACCCAGGCCCAGTTCGCCCTCGATTTTGAGCAACGTTCCGCGCTGGAGCGCCGCAAGGAGGACCTCGCGAACTTCGAGCGCCGCGCCCGCGAGGGCGACTACCCCGAGCTCGAGCTCAAGCGTCGTCGCGAGGAGTTTCGCATTTTCTCCGAGCAGCAGGAAAAGGATCGCCTCGCCCGCGAACAGAACATCGCGAGCCTTCGGCACAGCATCCAGCTCCAGAAGGACAGCATCACGCTTTGCGTGGTGAAGGCGCCCGCCTCCGGCACCATCACCGAAATTTTTGTCCAGCCCGGCGAGGTCGTGGCCGTGCGCGCCGCGCTGGTGCGGCTCTACAGCGAGTCGCTGCTCGTAGAGGCTCGCATCAACGAGGAGGACTTTTCCGGCGTGCGCCCCGGCCTCGAAGCCTCGGTGCGCTTTTTGGCCTACGGCCCCGAGCTCTATTCCGCCAAGGTCGTGAAGGTGCTGCCCAACGCCGACCCGCAGAACCAGCAATACCGCGCCTACCTCGAGGTCTCCATCGCTTCCGAGCGACTCATCCCGGGCCTGAGCGGCGAGGCCAGCATCATCCGCAACCGCCGCCAGGCGGCGCTCGTCGCGCCGCGCTCCGCGCTCAAGGACGGCGCGGTGTATGTGCTCGACGGCGACGTGGTGCGGCGTCGCCCCGTCGAGGTCGGCTTTCGCAGCCTCACCGCTTTTGAAATCACCGGGGGCGAGGTGCCCGAGGGCGCACGCCTCGCCGTCTCCGGCCTCGATTCTCTAAGCGATGGCCGGCGCGTGAGCGTGGCCCGCTGACGTCGCAACGCCGCGCGCCGATGTCTCCTCCGCTGCTCATCGCCCTGCGGTTTCTCGGCGCGCGCAAACGCGCCATGCTCATGAGCCTCGCCGGCATCGTGTTTGGCGTGGCTTTCTTCGTCGTCACCCAGGCCCAGACCGCGGGCTTCGAGAGCTACTTCATCAAGACCATCCTCGGTGTGAACGGCATGGTCCGCGTCGAGGACCGCATTCAGGGAGGTCGCGTGCTAAGCGCCGCCGACGGCAGCGCCTTCGCCATCGCCGTGGAGGGCTCGGTGAAATACATTCCCGGCGTCCAGTTCCCCAACAAGGTCGCCGAGGCGCTCGCGGGTTTTCCCGAGGTCACGGCCTCCTCGCCGGTGATCCGCGGCAACGCCACCTTGCTGGCGAATTTCCGCGAATACGACGTCAAGCCCCACGGCATCGAGCTGACCACTTTCGTCGCCGTCTCCGATCTCGAGTCGCAGATCATCGACGGCTCGCTCGCCGCCTTCGCCGAGAATCCCTACGGGCTGGTCGTCGGCGCGCGCGTCGCCCGGCGCATGAACCTGCAAGTCGGCGAATCCGTGCTGCTCGACGGGGCGGGGGAGCCGCAGCGCTTCCGCGTGAACGCCATCTTCGAGACCGGCATCGACCAGGTGGACCGCGAGCGCGTCTATCTGCACCTGGCCGCCTGCCGGCCCTTGTTGAACAAGCCCACCGGCGCGAGCTTCGTGCAGATCAACCTCGCCGACCCCGCGCTGGCGCCCGCGCTCGCCCCGCGCATTCAGCAGGCCATCGGTCACTCGACCATGCCCTGGCAGGAGCGGGAAAAAACCTGGCTTCAGGTCTTCAGCGTCCTGCGCGTCTCGTCCGCCCTGACCATTTCCACCATCATTTTCATCTCCGGTCTCGGCATGTTCAACACGCTCGTGATGATCGTCGTCGATAAGACCCGCGAGATCGCGATTCTGCGCTCGATGGGCTACACCCGGGACGACATCAGCCGGATCTTCATGTATCAGGGCGGCATCGTCGTGGCGCTGGGCGTGGTCCTCGGCTGCGTCGCCGCCGCGGCCGGCACCTGGGGGCTCTCCAAGATTCCCATCCGCATCCGGGGCATCTTCGCCAGCGACCACTTCGTCGTGCTCTGGGACCCTTGGCACTACGTCGCCGCCGCGGGCATCGCGGTGGTCGTGGTGCTCGTCGCCAGCTACTTCCCGGCGCGGCGCGCGGCGCGCATCGAGCCCGGCTCCATCATTCGGGGGAGTTCGTCATGAGCCTGCTGCGCGTCGAAAATCTCCACCGTTGGCTGGGCGAGGGCGAGACCCGCGCCCATGCCCTGCGCGGCGTCAGCTTCGAGATCGAGTCCGGCCGCACCTACGCCATCGCCGGCCACTCCGGCTCGGGCAAGAGCACGCTCCTCTACCTGCTCGGCCTGCTCGACGTGCCCGACGAGGGCCGCATCTGGATCGGCGACCAGGAGACCAGCCGTCTCGACGACGAGGCCCGCACCGCCGTGCGCAACGCCCGCCTCGGCTTCGTGTTTCAATTCCACTTTTTGCTCAAGGAATTCACCGCGCTGGAAAACGTCATGCTGCCGATGCGCAAACTCGGTCGCCTCTCCGAGCCCGACATGCGCGCCAAGGCCGCCGAACTCCTCGGCGCCGTCGGTCTCGGCGACAAGGTCCGTCGTCTCGGCAACCAGCTTTCCGGCGGCGAGCAACAACGCGTCGCCATCGCCCGCGCCCTCGCCAACGACCCCGCGCTGATCCTCGCCGACGAGCCCACCGGCAATCTCGACCAGGCCAACGCCGACCGCGTCTTCGCCTTGCTCCGCGATCTCGCCCACACCCGCGGCCAGGCCCTGCTCATGGTTTCCCACAATCCCGAACTCGCCGCCCGCTGCGACCACGTCCTCCACATGAAGGACGGTCGCCTGCTCGACTGATTTTCCCGCTTCCTCGCTTCTTCGCATGGCCTTCTCCCTGTTCTCCGCCAAAGCCCGCAACCCCGTCGCCGCCCGTTGCCGCGACGACTCCGTCACCAAGCTTCGTCTCCGCTACGCGCCCTACTACCACGCGATGGAGGGGCAGCAGGGCACGACGGTGCGGCTCGACGGCCGCGACCTCATCATGCTCGCGAGCAACGACTACCTCGGGCTCTCGTTTCACCCCAAGGTCATCGAGGCCGCCCGCGCCGCGCTCTTGCGCTGGGGCACCAGCCCCACCGGCGCGCGCGTTTCCAACGGCTCCCGCGCCTACCACCTCGAGCTTGAGGAAAAACTCGCCGCCTTCCTCGGCAAGGAGGCCTGCCACGTCCATGCCGCCGGCTACCTCTCCTGCCTCTCCGGCGTCGCCGCCTTCGCCCAGAAGGGCGACTACATCCTCGCGGACAAAAACATCCACTCCTGCCTCTGGGATGGCGTCCGTCTTTCCCACGCCTCGGTCGAGCGTTTTTCCCACAACAACGCCGAGGATCTTCGCGCCGTGGCGTCCTCGCTGCCCGCCGACGCCGCCAAGCTCCTCGTCATCGAGGGCGTCTACTCGATGGAGGGCCACATCGCCCCGCTGCCGGCGCTGATGGAGGTCGCCTCCGAGCATCGTCTTTTCACCGTGCTCGACGACGCGCACGGCTTCGGCGTGCTCGGACGCGGCGGACGCGGCACGAGCGACCACTTCGCCGCCACCGACCGTGTCGACATCATCTGCGGCAGCATGTCCAAGGCCCTTGCCAGCACCGGTGGCTTCGTCGCCGGCGACAAGGCCTTGATCGAATACCTGCGCACCCACGGCAAACACACCATCTTCAGCGCCGCCCTCAGCCCCTCGCAGGCCGCCGCCGCCTCGGCCGCGCTCGACGTGCTGCAAACCGAGCCCGAGCACATCGAGCGACTTTGGAAAAACCAGAAGCGTTACATAGCCATGCTGCGCTCCCTCGGCCTCGACACCTGGGGCAGCGAGACGCCCGCCGTGCCCGTCGTGTTGGGCGACAAGATGCGTTGCTACGCCTTCTGGCAGGCGCTGCGGGAAAAGGGCGTGTTCACCGTCATGTCCATCGCCCCGGCCGTGCCGCCGGGCAAGGACCTCATCCGCACCGCGATCTCCGCCGGCCACACCGACGAGCAACTCGACCGCATCGGCGACGCTTTTGCCTACGCGGTGAAACGCTGCTGAGCCGCCGATTTCGCCGCGTTGGTCTTGTTGCGAGCTTCCCGGTGGCGCTTGGCGGGGCGGGGGAGGGGGCTCGACGGCCCGTGCACGCGTCCTTGCGCTGGGCTCGGCCGTCCTTTCACATCTTACCTTTAAGCCATGTCCCACCTCCCTGATTCCCAGCGCGTCGTCGTCACCGGCCTCGGCGTCATCCACGGCCTCGGCCAGACCGCCGACACCTTCTGGGCCAGCCTCGTCGCGGGCAAAAACGGCATCGACCGCGTCACCCAGTTCGACCCCGCCCCCTTCGCCACCCAGATGGGCGCCGAGGTGAAGGGCTGGAACGTCGAGGAGCACATGGACCCCAAGGAGGCGCGTCGCAACGACCGCTACACGCACTTCGGTTTCTGCGCCGCCAAGCAGGCCTGGGCCGACTCCGGCCTCGATATGGCCAAGGAAGATCCCGACCGTGTCGGCGTGGTCGTCGGCTCCGGCATCGGCGGCATGCTCACCTACGAGAACCAGTGCCGCAAACTGCACGAGCAGGGTCCGCGCAAAGTGTCCCCGTTCACCATTCCCGCCCTGATCGGCAACATCTGCTCCGGCATCATCGCGATCGAGCTCGGCGCCCGCGGCCCGAACTTCGGCGTCGTCTCCGCCTGCGCCACCGGCACCCACGCCCTCGGTGAATCCATGCACATGATCCGCCGCGGCGACGCCGACGTCATGATCGCCGGCGGCACCGAGGCCGCCATCACGCCCTTCGCCTACGCCACCTTCTGCGCCATGAAGGCGATGAGCACGCGCAACGACGACCCGACCACCGCCTGCCGTCCGTTCTCCAAGGGCCGCGATGGCTTCGTGATGGG
>JAIXVY010000216.1 GCA_027482505.1 Opitutaceae bacterium
CCGGACACGGCGCGGTATCGCGTCTGCCAATGGCGCGCCGATCTCAGGCGGCAGTGAGCGTTCCATGGGTTCCACGACGAGAACCTCGAAAAACACCGCGCCCACGAAAATCAGCGCGCAGATGAGGTGAATGGTGACAAAGACGCCGTAATAAGAGGCCATGGCGACAAGCATGCCACGGCGCGCCCCGACCGGCCTTGATATGGCTCAAGCGGAACTGCGTTTCTTTGGGCGGTGGGCCGCCTCGTTCTCGGCTCTTAGTAAAACACCTTCCGGTCGAGGGAGCGGTATTGGATGGCCTCAAGCAGATGCGGGGCCTCCACGCGCTCGCTCCCGGCGAGGTCGGCGATGGTGCGGGCGACCTTCAGGATGCGGTCGTAGGCGCGGGCCGACAGGGAAAGCTGTTCCATCGCCTGCTGGAGCAGGTCGCCGAGCGTGGAGTCGAGCGGGATGTGCGAGCGGAGCTGCGCATGGGTCATGCGCGCGTTGCTCGTCACGGGGGTTCCCTTGAAGCGCGCGAGCTGGCGGTCGCGGGCGGCCTGCACGCGGGCGGCCACCGCCGCGGAGGGCTCGCCAGGCGCGGCATTGCGCAGGTCGGAAATGGATACGGCCGGCGCCTCGATGTGAATGTCGATGCGATCGAGCAGGGGGCCGCTCACGCGCGCGCGGTAGCGCTGGATTTGCGACGGCGAGCAGCGGCACTCGTGCGTCGAATCCCCGAGGTAGCCGCAGGGGCAGGGGTTCATCGCCGCGACCAGCATGAAACCGCAGGGCAGGGTGACCTTGCCCGCGCTGCGCGAAATGGTGACCGCGCCGTCCTCCAGCGGCTGGCGCAAAACTTCCAGCGCGGAGCGCTTGAACTCGGGCAACTCGTCGAGAAAGAGCACGCCGTGATGGGCGAGAGATATCTCTCCCGGTCCGGGAATGGCGCCGCCGCCGATAAGGCCGACGTCCGAAATCGTATGGTGGGGAGCGCGCACCGGACGACGGCCTAGGTGGCGCGCCTCGCCGAGGGTCTGCCCCGCCGCGGAGTGGATCGCGAGGATCTCCAGCGATTCGTCGAGCGTGGGCGCGGGCATTATCGAAGGCACGCGCTTCGCGACCATCGATTTTCCCGAGCCGGGCGGCCCGATCATGATGAGGTTGTGGTTTCCGGCCACCGCGACCTCGACCGCCCGGCGCAGCGCATGCTGGCCTTTGACGTCGGCGAAATCCCCGCCGGGTTCCGGCGCGGCGCGGCAGGCGGCGACGGCGGCGGAGTGGGGGAGGGGGCTCGTCTGGAGTTTGCCGGAGACAAAACGGGCCGCTTCATCCAACGAGCGAACCGGATACACCGCGACGCCTTCGACGAGGGCCGCCTCGGCCGCGCTTTCGGCGGGGAGCAGCACGCCGCGGCATCCCAGCGAGCGGGCCAGGCGGGCGTAGGCGAGGGCGCCGCGCACGGGCCGGGTCGCTCCCGAAAGCGCCAGTTCGCCCGCGACCAGATATTCGGCCAGGGCCGGCGCGGCGATCTGCCCCGTGGCCACCAGAATGCCGAGGGCGATGGGCAGATCGTAGATCGGCCCCTCCTTTCGCAGATCGCCCGGCGCCAGATTGATGGTGGTTCGGGTTCTCAGCAGGCCGTAGCCTGAATTGGCCAGCGCGGAGAACACGCGGTCGTCGGACTCCTTGACCGCCGCGTCGGGGAGTCCGACCAGGACTAGCTTGAAATCGCCTGATTCCCCGTGGTTGACCTCGACGTGGACGGGGAGGGCCTCGATGCCTTGCAGCGCGGCGGAGAGCAGGGTGGCAAGCATGCTCGATCTTATGTCGTCAAGCCGGCGTCAGCCTCGCGCCGCGGCCGCGATGGCGCGGGCGACGTTTCGCTCGACCGCATCCACATAGGGATTGCGTGGAGAACTCGCGTCCGGAGCCAAGTGGCGATAGACGCCGAAAAATTCGGTTTCCAAACGGGGCCGGACGAAGTGCTGCCAAAATCCCGGCGTGCCGGCGACCAGGGCGTTCGCCGATGCGAACATGCGCTTCGCTTTGGGCACATGGCTGAAATCGTCCGCCTCCTCGAATTCCTGAAAGAGGAGCGGAAGTTTTTCCAAGTAATCGGGCGCGGCCATCTGGCCCAGGAAGTCTGAAGTGGCGACCATGCCGGCGGCGAGGCGCGCCAGATCGGAGCCAAAGGTGGACTTGTCGGGCCGACCGCCGAGGCCGGTGCAACGAATCATGCCGACCGTGTCGTCGATCTCCGTGCGCGTAAGTCCGAGAGTGGGCAAAAGAGAGGCGGCCAGGGCGGAACTTCGCAGGACGTGCGAGTGGGTGTATTTTGCCCCCGTGCCGCCATCATCTCCTCGCGCCTTTAAGAAGCCGGTGTCGTGGAAAAGTATGGCCGTCAGCCCGAGTTCGAGTTCGCGAGGCACGGTGTCCAGCCCGGCGGTCCGCAAATAGCCTTCGACATGGGCCAGATAACATCGGCTGGCCTGCGCGGTATGGGCCAGATCGTGGTAACGCACATCGATAGGCTGATAATTCCAGATCTGTCCGGCGAATAGCCGATCCACGAGATCGACGGCGTCGTGCGCGAAGCGAGCCCCGAATCCAAGTCGTTCCGCCTCTTGGCGCACCGGGGTGAGGTCCTTTACGCCATCCAAAGGCGATTCTTCCCCGCGGCCGGCGTGACGAAAGGGCGTCAGCGATTGCACCATGCCAAGGCGTAATGGTTTGCGTTAAACCCACGCACAAGCCCATTTTGGCTTTTTGCGGTAAAACATGCTCATAGGCCTCACAGGCGGGATTGGTTGCGGTAAATCCGCTGCGGCGGCGGATTTCGCCGCGTTGGGGTTTTGCGTGCAGGACACGGACCGCATCGTGCGCGAAGAGGTTTTGCCTGATCCCGAGGTGGTGGATCTGGCGGCCAAACGCTGGGGGCGCAGGGTGTTGGATGTCGCTGGCGCGGCGGGAGTGGCGCGGCTGGACCGCGCTCGCGTGGCCGAAATCGTGTTCGCGGATGGAGTGGAGAGACGGTGGTGGGAGGGGGTTGTGCATCCGCGGGTCGGAACCCGCTGGCGGTCGCGCGTGGCCGCCTCGCCAGGGGCCGATTGGGTGGTGGAAGTGCCCTTGTTGTTCGAGGCGGGGTTGGAAAAAGGGTTTGATTTCATCGTCTGCGTAGGTGCGAATCCAGTCGTTCAAGCGGCCCGGGTCGTTGCGCGAGGTATGACACAAGCGCAGGCCGGCCAACGAATCGCCTCCCAACTCCCCTTGGCTTCCAAACTCCATTCCGCCCACGCCGTCCTCTGGAACGACGGTTCCCGAGAATATCTGCGCTCGCAGGTCGTCGCTCTCGCGGGGGCTCTGCGCCAGCGGCGCTGATGTGTTTTAATCACTGCAGCCAAGGGGCCGCAGACTGAGCCCGTAGCGCCGTCTTATTCCGGCCGCATCGATCACCGTTTTTCATTTCACCCAATTTTTCATTCCACACCCATGGACGATCCCATCCTTTCCGCCGACGAGTCCGCCTCGCCCAAGACCCGCAAATCCGCCGGTCGTCGCCCTCGCGCCGTAAAATCCGCCGACCCCATCTCGCAGGAAGCGCCCTCCGCCCCGGCGGTCGCGCCTGAGTCGCCATCCGAACCATCTTCGGCCGAGGCTTCCCCCCGCGGAAGGCGCCCTCGCACTCGGAAGGGGCGGCCCGAGGTGGCCGACGAAGCCCCCGGGGCGTCCGCCGGCGAGCTGTTTCCGGTCGCCGGCGATGCCTCGCCCGTGGTGTATTCTTTTTCTCCGGACGAAGGTTCGTCCGATGCGCCTTTCTCCGAGTCTTCTCAGGCTCCTGCGCCCGAGTCCGTGAGCGATTCGCGAGAAGATGACCGGCCGATTTTTGTTCCCGGTTCCGGTGCGGCCGCCCCCGCGTCTGCTTCCTCAGACAGCCAGGACACCCCGGCAGGGGGCGCCGAGGGCAATGCTCCCGGCAACTCCGACAACGGAGGCCCCGGAGCCGGGCGTCGCGAGGACAGAAAGTCTTGGTGGGAGCGTAAAAAGGAAAAGAAGCGCCAGAAATGGCTGGAGCGCCAGGGCGGAGGCGGGGCGGGGCAGGGGGGCGCTCACGGAGGCAGTCCGGCCGCGCACGGTGGAGCTCATGGCGGTGGTCACGGCGGCGCTCGGGAGCGCAACCCCGTCCAGCCTCCGCCGCCCTCCCTGCAAGGCCCGATCGGCGCACTTCCGGTCTCCGACGAGCGTCTCGCCGACCTCGCCGCGCTCGATGCGCTGGCCGCCGAGCTCTCCGCCGATGCTTCGCCGCTTGATCTCACGGAGATTCACGCGGCCGGTGCCGGCGAACTGGCCCAGCGTCTGCGCGCCTTGGGCGAAACCGTCGCCGGCATGCCGCCCCGGCGCGCCTTGGTCGAGCAGGTCTTCGCCTGGGCGGCGCGGGAAAAACACGCCCTGCGCGAATCGGGAGTCCTTGATCTCACCGACGCCGGACACGGTTTCATCACCCATCGCTTCAACAGCTATCGCCTGCATCCGGAAAGCACCTACGTCCCCGCGACGCTGGTGCGCCGCCACGGTTTGCGTCGCGGCCAGGAGATCGAGCTGCTCGCACGTCCCCCGCAAAGCGGCGAACGCTGCCCTGCGGCGGCGCGCGTGCTCTCGGTCATGGGCACCACGCCGGAACTCGCCCGCGAAGTCACCGCCTTTGAGGAGCTCACGCCTTACTATCCCACCCGCCGCATCCTGGTGGAGGCGCCAGACATCCATAAGGATATTTCCATGCGGGCGGTCGATCTGCTCACGCCCATCGGCTTCGGCCAGCGCGGCCTCATCGTCGCCCCGCCGCGCACCGGCAAGACCGTGCTGCTGCAAAATATCGCGAACTCGATCACGAACAACTACCCCGAGGCCACGCTCATCCTTCTGCTCATCGACGAGCGCCCCGAGGAGGTCACCGACTTCAAACGCCACACCAAGGGCGAGGTCGTCTCCTCCACCTTCGACGAGACGCCCGAGAGCCACGCGCACGCCGCCGAGATGGTCATCGAGCGCGCCCGCCGCCTCGTCGAGATGGGCAAGGATGTCGTCATCCTCCTCGACTCCATCACCCGTCTCGCCCGCGCCTACAACGCCCTCGCCGGCAACGGCGGAAAGACCATGTCCGGCGGCATCGAGTCCAACGCCCTGCAGCGCCCCAAGCGCTTTTTCGGCTCCGCCCGCAACATCGAGGGCGGCGGCTCGCTCACCATCCTGGGCACCGCGCTGGTCGACACCAACTCGCGCATGGACGAAGTCATCTTCGAGGAATTCAAGGGCACCGGAAACATGGAGCTCCACCTCGACCGCGGCTTGTCGGACAAGCGCATCTTCCCCGCGATCAACATCGATCGCTCTGGCACCCGCAAGGAAGAGCTC
>JAIXVY010000338.1 GCA_027482505.1 Opitutaceae bacterium
CGCGTTGGTGGTCAGCTGCGTGGGTCGCCGCGCCGTCCTGGGCCAGCGGTGCGAGGAGGAGCTGGAGCTCGCGCGCGAGGCCCTGCCCCCGGGCGCCGTGATGGCCGGATTTTATTCCTACGGGGAGATCGCGCCCGCCGGCGCCCTCGTGCCCTGCGAGCTCCACAACCAGACGCTCGTGCTCACCTTGATCGGCGAGCAATCCGCCTGAACCCGCCATGCAGCGCCTGCTCGTCCGCCAAATCCAACGGCACCTGCCGCCCCGCCTCGCCTCCGATCCCGCGCTGGCGCCGTTTCTCGACGTCCTCTCCGCGACCTACGACGAGTTTCATCAAAACCAGACCCTCGCCGAGCACACGCTCCAGGTCGTCTCCGACGAGCTCACCGACGCCAATCAAAGGCTTCGCGCCGAGAGCGAAAGCCGGCTCGCCGAGCTCAACCGCTACTATCGCCAGACGCTCGAGCTCCAGCAGGGCATGATCCTCTGCTACGAGCGCCGCGACGATCGCTTCATCCATACTCTGTGCTCGGGTCGCCTGGCCAAGCGGCTGGGCTGGTCGCCCGAGGGAGTGATCGGTCGCCAGCTCGGGGATTTCCTTCCGGCGGACCTGGCGGAGCGGCTTGGCGAGGCCTATGCCATGGCCTGGACCGGGCGGGAGTGCCAGGTGGAGTTCGCCGCCCTCGGCGGCGAGCTCGCGTGCCTGGCCAGCCTGCGTCCGCGCTTCCTGGCCGGCGCGGTCATCGAGGTCATCGTCTCCGGCGTCGACGTCACCGAGCTCAAGCGCGCCCAGGCCGAGGCGCAAAAACTGGCGCTCGTCGCGGCCCGCACCGACAACGCCGTCGTCATCACCGACGCGCGCGGCCTGATCGAGTGGGTGAATCCCGGCTTCACCCGCATGACCGGCTACGAGCCGGCCGAGGTCGTCGGTCGCAAGCCCGGAGAATTTCTCCAGGGGCCCGAAACCGATCCCGCCACCGTCGCCTTCATGCGCCGCCGTTTCGCGCTCGGGGAAGGCTACCGGACCGAGGTGCTCAACTACGCCAAGGGCGGGCGCAAATACTGGCTCGCGATCGAGGTCCAGCCCATCCGCGCCCCGGACGGCACGCTCACCCATTTCATGGCGGTCGAGAGCGACATCACCGAGCGACGCCTCACCGACGAGAGCCTGCGCGCCCAGCTCGGCCTTTCCCGGGCCCTGGCCGCCAGCCACTCATTCGAGGAGGCGCGGCCCGCCATCCTCGCCTCCCTGGTCCGCGAGGTGCGCTGGCGCCTGGGCCTGCTTTGGGTGCTTTCGTCCGACGGGACTGGTCTCGTCTGCGTCGAGCACTGGCCGGCCGACCCCGGCCTGGCCCCCGATCTGGTGGCGCACGCCCGCGCCGCGCGCCTGGCCCGCGGCGACTCCCTGCCCGGCCGCGCCTGGGCCTCCGCCGCGGTGGAGTGGCGTGAAGACATGTCCATGGCGCCCGGCTGCCCGCGCGCCGGCTTCGCCCGGCTCGCCGGGCTGCGCGCCGCGGCCGCCATCCCCATCCGCGCCGGCGGCGACGTGCTCGGAGTGATCGAGCTGGTGTCCGACCGGATCGAGGCGCCCGACGAGGCGCGGCGCCAGACCTTCGCCGCCCTGGGCGCGCAGATCGGGCAATTCTACGAGCGCATGCGAGCCACCGAGGCCCTGCGCCGACGCGGCGAGGAATTGTTGCGCGCCAACGCCGAGCTCGCGCGCGCCTCCCACCACAAGAACGCCTTCCTCGCGAGCATGAGCCACGAGCTGCGCACGCCGCTCAACTCCATCCTCGGCCTTTCCGAATCCCTTCTTGAACGCATCGCCGGTCCGCTCACCGACAAGCAGGAGCGCTACCTCGGTCTCGTGGCGGACAGCGGCCGCCACCTGCTCGCCCTGATCAACGACATCCTCGACCTCGCCAAGATCGAGGCCGGCGAGCAGACGCTGGAATGTTCGGCCTTTTCCCTCGCCGAGCTCTGCCGCGACACCTTGCAGCTGGTGGAGCCCGTCGCCCGCCGCCGCAACCAGCGGCTCGAGTCCGAGCTGCCCGACGACCGGCTGCGCATCCACGCCGATCCCCGCCGCATCAAGCAGATCCTCATCAACCTGCTGGGCAACGCGGCCAAATTCACCCCCGAGGGCGGCGTCCTCGGCCTGCGCGCCACCCTGGTCGGCGACGTCGTGCGGATCGCGGTGTGGGACCGCGGCATCGGCATCGCCGAGGAAAACCTGCCTCGCCTCTTCCTGCCTTTCCAGCAGCTCGATTCACGGCTCAGCCGGGATTACCCGGGCACCGGGCTCGGCCTTTCCCTCGTGAAGCAGCTGGCCCTGCTGCACGACGGCAGCGTCGAGGTCGAGAGCGCGCTCGGCCAGGGCTCGACCTTCACCGTCGTCCTGCCGTTCTCGCGCGTGGTGCCGCCGGTGCCCGCTTTCTTGACGTGAGCGCGTCGGCGCGCGCGCTCCAGCGCGCGCTCGACAAAACCGCCGCGGACGCCGGATAATGGGCGCTCTTTTCAACCCGTTCAGACTCCTCCTCCCATGACCTCTCCTTTCCTCGCCGAC
Organism: Opitutaceae bacterium; assembly: GCA_027482505.1. Classification (GTDB taxonomy): domain Bacteria; phylum Verrucomicrobiota; class Verrucomicrobiia; order Opitutales; family Opitutaceae; genus IMCC26134_A. Next base: position 2,565 of record JAIXVY010000338.1, read on the forward strand.
GCCCAGGCCCGCATGAAGAAAGCCCTGGACCACACCCTCCACGAGTTTTCCAACATCCATACCGGAAAGGCGTCCCCCGTCATGGTCGAGAGCGTGATGGTCGAATCCTACGGCTCGATGATGCGCATCAAGGACTGCGCCGCCATCTCCACGCCCGATTCCCGCCAGATCGTCATCCAGCCCTGGGACAAGGGCACCCTCCAATCCATCGTGAAGGGCATCCAGATCGCCAACATCGGCCTCAACCCCCGCGTCGACGGCAGCGTCGTCCGCATCGGCCTGCCCGAGATGAGCAAGGAGCGCCGCCAGGAGTTCGTGAAGATCGCCCAGCGCTACGCCGAGGAGGGCCGCGTCCAGGTCCGCAACGTGCGCCGCGACGTGCTCGAGGCGGTCAAGAAGGCCAAGCTCCCCGAGGACGAGGCCAAGCGCGTGGAAAAAGACATCCAGACCGCGACCGACAAATCCATCGCCGAGATCAACACCCACCTCGCCGCCAAGGAGAAGGATCTCCTCACCGTCGGCTGAGCGCCGCGCGGTTTGAGTCGCAAGCCTGAGTCGAGGCTTCGGACGCCGGCCCCGCGCCCGCTTTCCCGGACCTCGGCCTTCCCCTTAATCCCTCCTCGATGTCCGCCGCCGTCCTTCCCAAACGCGTCGTCGTCAAGCTCGGCACCGGCGTGCTCACGCACGGCGTCGGCCAGCTCCACACCGGGCGCATCGACGCGCTCGCCGCCGGCATCGCCGGCCTGCGCGCCTCGGGCGTCGAGGTCATCGTCGTTTCCTCCGGCGCCGTCGGCCTCGGCATGGGTCGTCTAAAAAAAAAAAAAAAACCCTCCGACGTTTCGAAAAAGCAGGCCTGCGCCGCCATCGGCCAGTCCCTGCTCATGCAGACCTGGCAGCGCGCCTTCGATCCGCACGCCACCACCGTCTCCCAGGTCCTGCTCACCCACGAGGACCTGCGCTCCCGCCACCGCCATCTCGGCGTCAAGGCCTGCCTCGAGGAGCTCATCGCCTACGGCGTAGTGCCCGTGATCAACGAGAACGACACGGTCAGCGCCGCCGAGATCAAGTTCGGCGACAACGACACCCTCTCCGCCATGGTCGCCGCCCTCGTCGGCGCCCAGCACCTCGTCATCCTCTCCACCGCGCCCGGCCTGATCGACATGAAGGGCACGGGGAAAATCCTCCCGGTCGTGGAAAAAATCACTCCCGAGATCGAGGCCATGGCCGGCGGCACCACCGACGTCACCGCCACCGGCGGCATGATTTCCAAGATTTCCGCCGCCAAGGTCGCGCTGCGCGCCGGCTGCGGCGTCTTCATCGCCAGCGGCGCCGAGTCCGACATCCTCGCCCGCCTCTTCGCCGGCGACAACCCCGGCACCTACTTCGTCCCCGCCGGCGCCCCGCTCGAGTCGCGCAAGCGCTGGATCGCCTTCTACCAGCGCCCCTCCGGCGCCATCGCGGTCAACGCGAACGCCGTCCCCGCCATCCTCGCGCAGGGCCGCAGCCTCCTGGCCATCGGCATCACCGGCGTGCGCGGCCGCTTCGCCGCCGGCGACGTGGTCAACATCCTCGGCCCCGACGACGCCGTGCTCGCGCGCGGCGAGGCCGCCTTCGACGACGCCGAGGTGCGCGCCATGGCCGGCAGGACCACCGACGAGCTCCGTCCGCTCTTTCCTGGGCGCAAGCGCCTGGAGGTCGTCCACCGCGACCACCTGGTCGTGCTGTAGCCGCGCCGGGCCGCGTCCGCCGCGTATCCGAGAAATCGCTACGACCGCAGCATGCGCCACAGCCCGCCCGGGCTGTGCACCGCCACCATCGCGCAGGCGACGAGCGGCAGGTCGGCGGGGCGCCGGTAGGCCAGGTAGCGGCCGGTCCAGCGCGGCTCGTATTTCTTTTTGAAGTGGAACAGGCTCTTGTAGCCGTAGAGCCGGTTGAAGTTCTCGTAGACGTAGCGCACCGCCCGGTCGTGGCGCGAGTCGCCCGCGGCGGGATCCGTGTTGGCCAGCGGCGCGTTGGCCAGGCTCGCCTCCTCCAGTCCGTCGGCCTGGAAGCCGAGCAGCGACTCCACGATCACGAAGTCCATCACGCTCGGGATCTCCGGGCGCGAGCGCATCAGGTCCACGCAGCGCCCCTTGCCGCCGGCGTAGGGGAGCCAGGTGGCGAAGGCCTCCACGCGGCCGTTCTCGCGCACCGCCAGCACCGCGCCGCGCTCCACGATCTCGTCCTCGGAGAACGCGCCCATGTCGAAGGCCATCTCGCCGCCCTTCTTGCGCGCCAGCCAGCCGTCCGAGACCTCGCGCAGCTCCCGGGCCAGCTCCGGTTCGAGCGGCTCGCCCGGCGGCAGGCGGCGGAGCGACACGCCTTCGCGCGCGGCGCGGCTGCGCGCGGTGCGCAGTTCCTGGAACTTGCGTCCCGCCAGCGCGAAGTCCTTGAGCGAAAACGTGGCGCATTCGCCGATTTTGAAAGCGGTGAATCCCAGCTCCCGATAGGCCGCCAGCGCGTCGGGCCCCACTTCGTAGAAGACCGGCTCCCAGTCCTGCTCGGCGCAAAACGCCACGAACTCCCGCGCCGCCGAGGCGCGCAGCTCGGCGGGGCCGACCGGATCGGCAAGGGTGAGCGCGAAGTTGCGCCACAGCGCGTAGGAGACGAGCGAGCGCCCGTCGCGGGTGAAAAAGTGCAGCTTGTCGTCCGCCAGGGCGAATTCGTCCAGCGGGTCGCGCCCGTGCGCCTGCAGGATGCGGCGCGCGCGCTCGATTTCCCGCGCGGTAGGCCGCGGCGGGCGCAGCACGGGACGCAGCGCCGAGGTGACCACGAGCAGTCCCATGCCCGCGCCGGTGAAGCTGATCGCGTAGAGCGCGGTCTGCGCCTCGGCGGTCCGCGCCAGCAGGGTGTCGGTGGATTGCAGCAGCACCAGCTCGAGGATGGCCTGGAACCGCGCGCCGTCGCCGGGCGGCCCGATGAGGTCGCCGCGGAAGTTTTGCAGCACCACCCAGCCGAAGGCCAGCAGGGCGGCCGCGCCTCCCGCCGCGAGGCCGCCGGCGAGGCGCAGCGAGCCGGCGTCGGAACGCGCCCGGAAGTGGCGCCGCGCCGCCACGAGCAAAAGCAGCGGCAGGAGCGAGCCCAGCGCCCCTCTCCAGTTGAAATCCAGGCCGAGGTGCAGGAGCGGGCCCGCCCCCAGCAGCGCGACGGCCAGCCACCACGCGGCGCGTTTGCGCCGCGCGATGCCGCGTCCGAGCGAAACCAGGGACAGGCCGGCGAGCAGCAGCAGCACGCGGCTGCCGAAGTGAATGTGGAAAGGGGTCCACGGCTCGATGCGCTCCAGGTAGCGCGCGTCGTTCGGGAAGAGCGCGACGCCGAGCTGGGCGGCGCCCATCAGCGCCACCATGAGCCCCAGCGCGCGCGGCACCCAGCGGGTCAGATTTGTTCTCATCGTTTGTCGGTCCGGGCCGGCGCGGCGAGCAGCCAGTCCAGGGCCTCGTCCAGCGCGGCGAGGAATTCGTCGCCCGCGCCGGAGAAATCGTGGAACGCCCGGGACACCGTCCAGAGCCTCAGGTCGAGTTTCTGTCCTTCGCTCCATTTCAAGTCGTCCAGCAAATCCAGCCCGGCGTGAAACACCGCCATGCGCAGGTCGGCGCAGCGCGGGGCCGTTTCCCGCAGGTCGAAGGTTCCCGGCCCGGTCGGGGCCACGCCCATGCGATCACGGAGCCGCAGGCCGTAGCGACCGCGCGCGCCCGGGGCCACGAGGATGAGTCCGCCCAGGCCGGCCGGGCGCAGCGCCGGATCGGCCGCCGCGGGCAGGGACTGCTCGGCCCCCATCGACCAGCCGCCATAAAACACCGGGGCCCGCGCCGCCTCGGGCTGGCGCCGGCGCAGTTCGGCGACGAGTGTCAGATAGTCGCGCCGCAGGGCGGTCTCGTCGTAGTCGGAAGCCGCGTAGGCGTTGAAATCCACCCCGGCCACGGCAAAACCCTTGCCGGACAGGTGCCGCGCCACCCTTTCCTCCCAATAGGACCAGCCGCCATCGCCCGAGCCGAAGACGACGCACCCTCGGACATGGCCGGCGGCGGCGGGGTAGAAGCGGGCCTCGTAGGCCCCGCGAGAAAGGTCGATTTGGGTCGTCGGCCGGGCTTTTTCCTCGGTCTCCGCCCGCGCCTGCGCAGGCGCAAACGTCAGCAGGACAAGCACGAGCAGGGCAAGGAGCGGTTTGTGGCGACCGAGGTGCAAAAGATATTGGCGGGACGATGCCAGACCGTTGGCAGGGTGGCGAGGTTCCTCGGCAAGGCGCGGGCCGGAGGTGTTTTTAAAGGTGGTTTGGTCGCCTGACCGGATCGAAACTTTGGCTAACACCCCCGCGCGTTCCGCCTAATAGGTCTTTGCGGTTCCGCAGGCCCCGCGCCGACTTTGCTTTGCATGCGGTATCAATTTTGCTCACGTAGCCGAGCTTATGGCCAACACCGCTACCCTAAAGATTGAAGGCAAG
>JAIXVY010000124.1 GCA_027482505.1 Opitutaceae bacterium
AAATCGCCGCCATAGGCGAAGTAGCGCAGGCGTCCGTCGGGGGCGACGAAGCGCGCGGGGTCGAGCGCGGCCACGGCGGCGGTGGCCGCGGTCAGCGCGTGGCCGGCCGGCTTTTCGCGGAGGATGCCTTGGTCGCGCCAGTCCCAGATGAAGCCGCCCTGAAGCAGGCGCTCGCGGCGGATCAACCTCCAGTATTCGGCGAGGCCGCCGGACGAGTTGCCCATCGTGTGGTTGTATTCGCACTGGATGAGCGGCTGCTGCCGGGACAGCGGTTTCTTCTCCTCGCGCCGGCACCAGGCGTCGAGGGAGCCGATCTTGAAATACATCGGCGAGTAGAGGTCGGTGTAGGTCCGGTCGTAATTGCCTTCGTAGTGGAGAAGCCGCGACGGGTCGCGACGCTTGAGCCATTTGGCCATGGTCTCGAAGTTGGGTCCGTCGCCGGCCTCGTTGCCGAGGGACCACATGATGACGCAGGGGTGGTTTTTGAGCAGTTCGACGGCGTTGGCCAGGCGATCGAGCATGGCGGGACCCCAGGCCGGATCTTTGGCGATAAGGTTGTTTTTGTCGGTGCCGTAGCCGTGGGTCTCGAGATTGGCCTCCGCGATCACGTAGAAGCCGTATTCGTCGACCAGCTCCAGGAAGCGCGGGTCGTTGGGGTAGTGGCTGGTGCGAATGGCGTTGATGTTGAGCCGTTTCATCGCGTCGAGGTCGGCGCGCATGCCGGCCTCGGTGACGTATTGTCCGGCGAGGTGGTCGTGGCGATTTACGCCCTTGATGAGCACGGGGCGGCCGTTGACCAGCATCTGGCCGTCGCGGATCTCGACGCGCCGGAAGCCTATCCTGGTCGCGTAATGGGCGAGTTCGGCGCCCGAGGCGTCGCGCAGCGTGAGCAACGCGGTGTAGAGATTGGGCGTCTCGGCCGTCCAGGGGAGGATGTCGAGGCCCTCGACGCGGGCGACGGCCTCGTGGTCGGCTCCGTCGACCGGGGCGGAGCCGGAGAGCGTGAGCTTGGCCAGGGGGCGGGCGGCGGAGCGCGCATCGGCGGGGAGGAGCCTGACTTCCGCCTCGTAGGCCCGGCCTTTGCCGGAGAGGTCGCGAACGCGGGTGGTGACGGCAAGGCTGCCGCGGCGCATGTCGTCCGAGAGGGAGGTCTTGAACTCGAAATCGCGGACGTCGAGCTCGTCGGCCGACCAAAGATATACGTTCCGGAAGATGCCGGAGAGGCGCCAGAAGTCCTGGTCCTCGAGGTAGGCGCCGTCGCTGTAGCGCCAGACTGAGACGGCGAGGGTGTTTTCGCCGGCGCGCAGATGGCCGGTGAGGTCGAATTCGGCGGGAGTGCGGCTGTCCTCCGAGTAGCCGACCTCGCGGCCGTTGACCCAAAGCCGGAAGGCGGAGGCCACGCCGTTGAAGGTCAAAAAGACGCGGCGCCCTTTCCACGCCTCCGGCACGCCAAAGACGCGCCGGTAGCAGGCGACGGGATTGCGTTCGGCGCGGGTGGTCCAGTCGGGCGGAGGCTCGCCCATGACGCGAGGAGCGTCGCGAAAAAATGGATACACAACGTTGGTGTAGATGGGCGTGCCGTGACCCTGGATCTCCAGGTTGGAGGGGACGCGAATCGCGCCCCAGGAGGAGTCGTCGAAACCGGGGCGCTCGAACCCCTCGGGAGCGCCGGCGGGGGTGGGGGACCAGTGGAGTTTCCATTCGCCGTCGAGCGAGAGGCGCCACGGGCTGCTTTCCGCCGGCCCGGCCAGGGCGGCGCGAGCGGAGGGGAAGGGCGTTTTGAACGCGTGAGGCGGCTCTTTTCCGCGGCGGAAAACCGCGGGGTTTTCCCAGTCCGGCGCCGTCGTTTCGGCGGCGCGCGGGGCGGCCGCGCCGTCCGCGGCGATGGCGAGGGCGGCGCCCAGGATGAGGCCGGAGAACCAGTTGCGGCGGCGGAGGCGGACGTCGGGTGGCAAGGGGCTGGGCATAAAAGTGAAGGGTCGGTATGCGGACAGGCCTCGTCGTTCGCGCCCGCGCGGCGCGGATTCACGGAGGCCTTGTGGATCAAGCTTGCGGCAGGCGGACCGGCTCGGGGCGCGACGCCGCGATGGGCGCGTTGCGGGCGCCGGAACGCAATCGGGAAAGACGGAGGCGCGGCGCGGATCGTCGCGCGGCGCGGGAGCGCGGTTTTGCGCTCAGTAGTTGTTCCGGTTGGACTTGTCCAAGGTCAGCTTGGCCACGCTGCCGTCGAGGAAGACGCGATTGCGGGAGCCGCCGTGGGAGGGTTTGTTGCCGGCGATGAAGGTCGCCTGACTGGCGCGCGAAGCGCCGTTTTCGTCCTCCAAAAGCGTGTCGCCGTCTTGGATGGCCCAGATGCGCGAGAGCGTGGTGCTGCTCGCGCTGGTGGACTGCAGCCTGCGCTCGATGGAGTTGATGTTGAAGGAGCGGCCGGCGCCGTTGTAGCCGAACACGGTCTGGCGCGCCGCCCCGGTGCCGAAGCTCTGCACGTCGTTGATGATGTAGCTTTGGGCGACGTTGGCGGTCTGGTCGCCCGAACCGGAGGGATGAGTTCCCGGAGCACCGGTTAGTTTTGGCCGGACGGCCGCCTCCTGCGAGGGGCAGATCAGCATCTCGTGCACGCTGCCTCGCGCCGGGCTGTAGTTAACGTTCACGGGCGCCTTGGAGTAGTAGGGCCAGAGCTGGAAGGCGAGTTGCTTGCCGTCGCCGGACACCACCCGCGGGTCGAGCACCGCCGAATTGGTCAGGGCCTGGAGATTAGGCAGGTTGCCCTTGTTGTCGCCGCAGTAGGCGAGGATCTGCTGGCCGATCTGGCGCAGGTTGGAGACGCAGCGCGCGCTCTGGGCGGTGTTGCGGACCTTGCCCACGGTGGGAATGAGGATGGCCGCCAGGATGCCGATGATGGCGATCACGGTGAGGAGCTCGATCAGGGTGAATGCCGCGAGTCCGCGGCCAGCCTTGGTTTTCATGATCTTCGGAGGGGCGATGGGTTGGTCTGTGTCCGGTGGTCCGGCCGATGGCGGGCGGGCGTCGGCCGGGGCGCGCGCGGGACGCGGCGAGGCGCGTCCTGTGTATTTTAGTATTGGATACGAAGCCGCAGGAAGCGGCGGGCGCCGGCGGGCACCGGGGACGGATCGACGTAGGTGCGCTGGCCGGACGCGGTGGCGCCGGGATAGGTTTGCGCCGCGGACCAGGAGACCAGATCGGGGCTGGCTTCCACCACGTAGGTGAGGGAGGCGTCGGCGATGTAGTCGAAGGTCAGGCTGAGGACGCCGGCGGAGCTGGCGACGGTGAAGGCGGGGCCGGCGTTGGCGGCGGCGGGGTTTGTGCCGGTGGCGTATTCGAGCAGGTTGGCCCGGCCGTCGCCGTCGAAGTCGGCCGTGTCGGCGGTGTTGCCGCTGTTGGCGGTGGTGCCGAAGTTGGCCTGGCGCCAGCTTTGCAGGGCGGTGAGGGTCGACACCACGCTGAGGGTGTGGGTGGCCTCGTCGTATTGGTAGGCGCCCTTGGTCCACTTGCGGGCGCCGACCGCGGCGGCGTCGGCGGTGAAGCCGGCGACGGTGAAGGTGGCGCCATAGGTCTTGGCGCCGGTCGCGGCGAGGAGCGTCCAGGCGGAGCCCGTGGCCGACGCGGCGGAGGCGGTGTCGATGATGAAGGCGCCGTTCAGGGTGACCGCGCCGGCTCCGCCGATGGCGTTGACCACGCCGCTGGCGCGGGGAACGAAGCAGTGGGTGGCGGTGTCGCCGAGGATGTAGGTGACGCCGGTGGCGACGGTGAGACCGCCGGTCCAGGTGTTGGCGCCGGCAAAGGTCACGCTGCGGCCGCTGTTGCCGGTGAGGCTGAGGTTGGCCGAGCCCGAGACGACGGAGTTGACGATGAAACCGTTGTTCTGGGCGTAAATCTCGGAGGCGCGGGTGACGGAGACGGCGCCGTTGACGGTGACGACGCTGTTGGCGTCGGTGCCGTTGTGGAGACGGCCGCCGTCGAGGCGCAGGGTCGGAATGGTGAGGATGCCGGAACCCTTGACGAGGAGGTTGCCTCCGGTGGCGAGCACGAGGTTGGCGCCGGCGAAGGTGTAGGCGGCTGCGTCGTTGGGGGTGCGCAGGCTCTGGAGATTGACCAGGTAGTTTTCGCCGGCGGCGGGGGCGAGGCCGTCGGCCCAGTTGAGTCCGTTGACGAAGGAGTTGGTGTTGATCAGGTCTCCGGTGGCGAGGAGGTGGCCGTCGGCGATGCCGTCGCCGTTCACGTCTCCGGGCACGGAGGCGAGAAGGGTGGGATCGGACTTGGCGGCGAATTCCTGGGCGTTGGTGAAGCCGTCGCCGTCGGGGTCGCCGGAGCCGGTCTGGGCGGTGGTGTTGGTGAAGAAGGTGACCTCCCAGGTGTCGAGGAGGCCGTCGAAATCGCGGTCGCCGTTGGTCGGATCGGTGTTGGCAAAGAATTCGGAGTAGTTGTCCTGCCCGTCGTTGTCCGGATCGTCGGTGGTGCCGAAGGCGGTGATCGAGCCGAAGTAGAAGATTTCCCAGCCGTCGTTGAGGCTGTCGCCGTCGACGTCGGGCCAGGAGGTGTTGCTGGCCGGGTTGGTGCCGTGGGTGTATTCGAGCAAGTTGGTGGCTCGGTCGTTGTCGGGGTCGCCGGAAGCGGTCTGGTTCAGGTTGCCGAAGTTGGTGATTTCCCAGGAGTCGGGGAGGCCGTCGGCGTCCGTGTCGGAGGGGGTGGAGGCCGTGACGGTGGGATTGGAGCCGGCGGCGTATTCCTGGGCGTTGGTGAAGGTGTCGCCGTCGGGGTCGCCCGAGCCGGTCTGCGCCGTGATGGTGGTGAAGAAGCCGGTCTCCCAAGAGTCGGGGAGGCCGTCGGCGTCGGTGTCGTCGAGGGTGAACGCGTTGGGGCCGGCGAGCTGGAAGGCGTTGACCTCGGCGGCGGTGAGGGCGCCGTTCCAGATGCGGACCTCGTCGTAGGAGGCGGCGGAGGTGGCGTCGCCGGACCAGATGGAGCGGCCGAGCCAGTTGTTGACGTCGTTGAGCACCGCGAGGTGGTTGGCGGTGTCGAAGGTGCCGCGGGCGACGAGGGC
>JAIXVY010000123.1 GCA_027482505.1 Opitutaceae bacterium
CTGGTGCCCGGTCTGCCCGCGCCGGTGAAGCTCGGCCTGGCCGGCGGGCCTTTGGTGGTGGCCATCCTGCTCTCGCGCGCGGCCAACACCGGCTCGCTCGTCTGGCACCTGCCGCCCAGCGCCAACCTCGCCCTGCGCGAGATCGGCATCACGCTGTTCCTCGCCGCGGTCGGCATGAAATCGGGCGAGAAATTCGTGGAGATCCTGCTCCACGGCGGCGGTCTGGTCTGGCTGGGCTGGGGCGCGCTGGTGACGGCCGTGCCGCTGGTGCTGGTCGGCCTGCTGGCCCGCGCCTGGAAAAAACTCAACTACACCGAAATATGCGGTCTGCTGGCGGGCTCGATGACCGATCCGCCGGCGCTGGCCTTCGCCCAGCAGACGACGGCGAGCGACGCTCCGGCGGTGGCCTACGCCTCGGTGTATCCGCTGGTGATGCTGCTGCGCGTGTTCTGCGCCCAGCTGCTGGTTTTCCTGCTCTGGCACGCCGCGGCGGGCGGTTGAGCGGCTAAGCGGCGAGTCGCGCGCTAACTCAGCGCGGCTCGGGCGCGGGTGATTCCGGGGCGAAAGGGGCTTCGGCGGCGCCCGCGAGGTCGACGTTGCGCGCCTCGAACATGGTCTCGATGCCGCTGTCCGGCTCGACCGCCGACTCCGCGGAAAAACCTTGGGCGGCCGAGCGCAGGATGGGGTCGTTGTAGAATCGTTCGGGGCTCGCGTTTTGCAGGCCGAGCAACGCGGCGCCCAAGGCGGAACCCAGCGCGGTGGCGATCATCCAGGGCCGGAAAATCCGCAGCAGTCCGAGGGCTGGACCGGCTGGGATGGACGTGCGCATGGCGGGTTAGACGGACGGATTCGGGACGGGTTACCTGGGCAAGAGACCGTTCGAGTCTTGTCGACTTGTGCAACGCTAGTTGAGTGCGGGTCATGGAGGCAATACCGGTCGTTCAAGTCGTCTGCGCCCTGATCGAGGACGCCGGAGGGCGCCTGTTGTTGGCGCAAAGGCCCGTCGGCAAACACTTGGCCGGGCTCTGGGAATTTCCGGGCGGCAAGATCGAGCCGGGGGAAACCGCCCAGGCCGCGCTGGTGCGCGAGATCGATGAGGAGCTGGGTTGCGTCGCGGTGCCCGGGGCCGCGCTCACTCCGGTGACGCACGCCTATGAGAAAGTCACGGTGCGGCTGATCCCGTTTCTGGCCCGGCTGGTCGATCCGGCGGCGCGACCCCAGGCGCGCGAGCATGCCGCGCTGCGCTGGGTGACGCGCGAGGAGATCGCCGCGCTGCCGATGCCCGCGGCGGACGCACCGATCGTGGCCGAGTGGGCGGCGCTGCGCCAAGGCGGGCTAGGCGAAGCCTGAGCTGGCCGCTTGCAATGCGGCCCGAAGCGCGCGAGTCTTGGCCTTCGTTCTTTCAGATCACCGGCACGACGCGGCCTGCGCCGCGTCCCGGAAGATCGCCGAAATCGCAATTTCGGGGGTGTTCTGGATTCGACCCTTGGTTGGAGTGCATGGCTGCCCTTCGCGGGTGAAGGACCCGCGCTAATCCACCTTCAAAAACAATAATCGGCACCTACGAAGAAATGCCCCTCGCTGCCTAAGTGCAGTGACGATCGACTAGCGATGTTCGCTAGCTAGAAGATCGACGACAGCGAACATAGCGCCCAGAGCCACCCGCGGTGTGGGCGTCGTATCTTCGATCCGGGGGTTAGTTGGCGTCATTGCGCGTGCAGTCGCGGGGCGTCGGCGAATTTAAATCGGCACTATAAGGGTAGACGCCAGGCGCGAAGGCCAGGGGCACGCGGGTTCAACTCCCGCCACCTCCACCATTTGAAAACGACAGGGAGCCCGCGGATGCCGAAAGGCGTTCGCGGGCTTTTTTTCGCGCAGGCCGCGCGTGTGGGCGAATTACTTCTCCGTAGTCGTCGCGGATGATATAGCCGCGGTCGGCGTAGTCTCGGACGGGGCGGGCGCGGGGGACTCCACGCGCAGCTCCAAGTCGAGGTTGCGGCGCGCGTCGTAGTCGAAATTCACTCCCAGGGTGAGCGGCGGGCCATCCGTTCCGGTCGGCAGCGTCACCTCGCCGGGCTCGCCCGCGCGCAGCGCCGCGCCGCCGGTGGCGAGGAGGCGGGCGGAGGGCGTTTGCTCCAGGCGGGTCGCCACCGATTCCAGTTCCTCCCGCACCCAGACCTCGCCGTGTTGAAGCGTGTTGGCGGCCTCCGTCACGAGGGTTTGCAGGCCGAGCGCGGAGACCAGCTCCTCGGGCACGGCGAAAAAACGGCCCGCCACGTCGACGGCGCCGTCCGCGCGGGCGTCGGTCGCCACGAGCGCGAAGAGGCGGCGGCCGTCGGGGAGCCGATGGCCGCCGGTGACCACGCCTTCGCCGGGCGACAGGTTCGCGCGCAACGTGGAGCTCGAAAGATCCAGCTCGAGGGGGCGGCGCAGGCGGTCGAGCGCGCTGCGGGTGGCGTCGAGCGAGTCGCTGGTCTCGATCAAGGTGGCGAAGGCGGCGTCCAGTTGCTCGCGCAGCCGGGCGTTTTCCGCGCGGAGGCGAGTTAGTTCGGCCGAATCGGTTATCCGAGGCGCGGCTTCGGCCGGCGAAGCGCCTGCGTCCGCCGCGGCGCGAGCGGGGGAAGGCGGTGCATGCGGCGGTGCGGTGCGGCGTCCGGCCAGCCACGCGCCCGCGCCCAGCAGAAGAAGCGCGACGAAGAGCGGGAGAAGAACCGGAGCGGAGACGGGACGCACGGGGAAGTTACCCAAAAGGTTGGGGGTGCCGGAGGCGTTGGCAAACCGAGGCGGGGAAGCGGGTGGAAAAATCGCGGAATTTTCCGCCCATCGCGGGGTTGTCACGCCTTGCCCGGCCCGCACGGTGGGCGTTTCCCCGCAACGGGCGCAGCCGTCCGTGCGCCCTTCGCTTTCACCCCATGGATTTCTCTTCCCCTTCGCCTTCCGTCGCGCCCGAAGCGGCGGCGCCCCAGTCTTCGCGTCGTTTGTGGCGCGCCGGCACGTTGGTCTACACCACGCCCGGGCTGGTGGTTTTGTTCGCCTGGCTGCTGTGGGGCGACTTCGCCTGGAACATGAAGGAGCGCGCGATCGTGCCGGTGGGGCAGATCGTGCTGAAGCAGTTTGGCGCGACGGATTTCATCGTTGGCCTGCTGGTCGGCTCGCTGCCGGCGGCGATCGGGCTCATCCTCGGGCCTATCATCAGCGTGCGGTCGGACCGGCACCGCGGGCGTTGGGGTCGTCGCATCCCCTACATGTTGATCCCCGCGCCGATTGTGGCCCTTTCGATGGCCGGTCTGGCCTTCACCGCGCCGGTGGCCGAGTGGCTGCACGGCACGCTGGGCGACAACTCTCCCGGCGTGATTGGCTGCCGGCTGATCGTGTTCAGCTTCTTCTGGTCGAGCTTCGAGATATTCCAGACCATCGCGCAGGCGGTGTTTGGCGGTTTGATCAACGACGTGGTGCCGCAGGAAGTGATCGGACGCTTCTACGGCCTGTTTCGCGCGGTGAGCCTGATCGCGGGCATCGTGTTCAACTTCTGGCTGATCGACTTCGCCGAGACCCACTACAAGGAGATCTTTCTCGGCATCGGCCTGCTCTTCGGCGTCGGGTTCAGCGTGATGTGCCTGCGGGTGAAGGAGGGCGAGTATCCTCCGCCGCCGCCAAGGGAGCCTGGCGAGGGTTCGTTCGCGGCGCGGTTTGTGGCGCCGGTGAAGGCCTATCTGCGCGAGTGCTACACGAACCCGTTCTACCTTTGGGTGTTTCTCGCCATGATGCTGGGCGGCGTGATGGCCCTGCCGGTGAACACCTTCAGCGTCTTCTACGCGAAGAGCGTCGGGTTGGACATGGATCGCTACGGCGAACTGCTGGTCATCACCTACTGCTTCTCCCTCGTGCTGTCTTATCTGCTCGGGTGGATGGCCGACCGCTTTCATCCCCTGCGCATCGGTCTCGCGGCGCTGGTGCTTTACGCCGTCACGATGATCTGGGGCGGCTTCGCGGCCACGGAGGCGAAGGCGTTCTCCATCGCGTTTGTCGCCCACGGCGTCCTCACCGGCACGTATTTCACCGGCACGGCCTCGCTGGGCCAGCGGCTGTTCCCGCGCGCCAAGTTCGCGCAATTCGCCTCGGCCGCGGGCATCATGGGCGCGATGGGATTCATGGTGGTGCCTCCCGCGCTCGGCTTGTTCCTCGACTCGATCGGGCAGGTCTATCGTTACACCTTCCTGATCGGCGGCGTGCTCGCGGTGGTCGCCGCGGCGGCCTTCGCGGTCGTGCTGCTCAAATACAAGCGAATGGGCGGCGACATCGGCTACCGTCCTCCCGGCGACGCGGTCTGATCCGACGGAACGGGCGTGAAAAACCGCTTGGCCGCGCCTCCCTGCCCGGGGAGGCTGCGGTCATGCCCGTCCCGCATTTCGACCTGCTCAAGACCGACTCCGCCACTGCGGCGCGCCGCGGCCGCCTGCGCACCCGCCATGGCGTGATCGAGACGCCGATCTTCATGCCAGTGGGCACGCAGGGCACGGTGAAGGGCGTGTCGCCGGTGCAACTGCGCGAGCTCGGCGCGCAGATCATCCTGGGCAACACCTACCACCTGAACCTGCGCCCCACCAGCGAGCTGGTGAAGGAGCTGGGCGGCCTGCACAAGTTCATGGGCTGGGACGGCCCCATCCTCACCGACAGCGGCGGCTTCCAGGTCTTCTCCCTCGCGAAGCTGCGCAAGATGCACGACGACGGGGTGGAGTTTCAGAGCCACCTCGACGGCAAGAAACTGTTTCTCGGCCCGAAGGAGGTCATGACCATCCAGGCCAATCTTGGCAGCGACATCGCCATGGTGATCGACGAGTGCCCGCCCTGGCCCTGCGAGCGCGACGCCACCGCCGAGGCCTGCGCGCGCTCCCTGCGTTGGGCGAAGCGCTGCAAGGAGATCGCCACGGACAACGGCTTCCTCGCCGCCGGACACCATGTTTTCGCGATCGTGCAGGGCTCGACCTACGACGACCTGCGCCGCGAGGCGGCCGAGCAACTCGCCGCGCTGGATTTCCCCGGCTACGCCGTCGGCGGCGTGAGCGTGGGCGAGCCCGAGCCCGAGATGTTGAAGCAGGTCGGCGCGACCACGCCCTTCATGCCGGCGGACAAGCCCCGCTACACCATGGGCCTCGGCACCCCGCCCCAGATCCTCAAGATGATCGCGCTGGGCGTGGACATGTTCGACTGCGTGCTC
>JAIXVY010000378.1 GCA_027482505.1 Opitutaceae bacterium
GCTCATCGACCGCTCCGGCGTGACCCTCCAGATCAACAGCCAGTCCGTGCCGGCCGTCGGCACCTGGTATCACGTCGCCGCCGTCGGCGATTCCGCCAAGGGCACCCTCACCCTGTTCGTCAACGGCGTCGCGGTCGGCTCCACCACCGGCTTCACCGGCCTCTTCGTGCCCACCGCCGGCTCCGACACCCCCTGGACCCTCGGCCGCGGCGACTATGGTTTCGCCAACGTCGATTACCTCCGCGGCGATCTCGACGAGGTGCGCTTCAGCCGCGCCGCCCTGCCTCCCAGCCAGTTTCTCAACTCGGCCAACGGCGTCGCGGTCGTGAATCCCTCCGTCACCGTCTCCCCCGGCTCGCAGACCGTCGCCACCGGCGCCTCGGTCACCCTGACCGCCAACGGCGTCTCCAACATGGGCGGCACTCTCGCCTACCAGTGGTATAAGGACGGCGTTCTTCTGTCCGGCCAGACCTCTTCCACCTACACGGTAAACACCGCCAGCACCTCCGGCTCGGGCGTCTACCGCGTGGTGGCCACGGACAACACCCCCGGCTACGCCGTCACGGCCGACGCAAGCACCACCGTGCGCGTCATCACCCTTCCCGCCTCCGGTCGCCGCTCCATCGGTCTGAACTTCGTCGGCGCGGGCTCCGGCAACTGGTCTTCCTCCCTCGCGACCTTCGCCGCCGATTACGTCGCCGGCGTCTACCCGGCCGCCAACTGGAACAATTCCGCCACGGTGACCGGCGTCTCCACCCGGAGCACTCCGCTCGCCCTCGCTGAAAGCACCGGCGCGACCGGCTTCACCACCGCCACCTGGGATTCGGCGGGCACCTGGGCCGGCCGTATCGAGCTGGGCACGCCTGAGCAAAAATCCGAGCACGGTCGCCTGCTGCATGGCTACATCGAGAGCCGCGCCGCCACCGGCGCCACCGTCAGCCTCGCCAATATCCCCTACGGCACCTACGACGTGTTCGTCTACGTGTCCGGCGGCACCGGCGGCGCGACCGTGGGCTCCATCAGCCTCGATCGCGAAGGCGCTTCGACCTACTACTATACCAGCCTCCAGCATGATGGCAGCCGTCCCGCGGCCGATCCGGCCACGACGCCCTACGCGCCCTTGCCGATGATCGGCGACGCCACCGTGGCCGCCAACGCCACTCCCGCCTCCTTCGTGCGCTTCACCGGCGTCACCGGCTCGAACCTTGTGATCACGTCGAAGGACGCCGTGGTTAACGCCAACGCCGGCGGCATCGCCGCGGTCCAGATCGTGGACACCACCCCGGCCGGCGTCGCCTATCCGCCCATCGTCACCACCGCCCCGGCTCCTCGCCTCGCTCGCGGCGGCTCCACGGTTTCCTTCTCTGTCTCCGCGAGCTCGCAGAACAGCGGCACCTTGAGCTACCAGTGGCAGAAGGACGGCGCGCCCATCGCCGGCCAGACCGCCGCCACGCTCACTCTCGCCAACGTCACCGGCGAGGCCAGCGGCACCTACACCGTGGTCGTCACCGACACCTCCGCGCTCGGCGCGAGCAGCACCAGCCGCTCGGCCTCCCTCGTGGTGGTCGACTCCGGCCGCTCCGTGTTGATCAATGGCGACCTCGGCACCGCCACCGCCTCCACCATGAGCGAGAGCGGCGTCTTGCTTGCCAACGGTTCGGTCGGCACCGGCAACGTCGGCACCGCCGTCCATCGCTGGAACAATGTCGCCACCGCCTCCGGCGCCGCCACCCTCGGCATCTCCGCCGAGTCCACCGGCCTGGCTCTCACCGGCGTCAGCCTCTCCTACTCCGGCGTCCAGGGCAGCCTCGACAGCGTCAACCCGAACGACGGCGCGATCAATTACAACGCCGTCGACGGCTCCTGGGCCGCCTCCAGCGGCACGCCCATCCTGCGCGACCTCGCCTACACCGACAGCCAGACCGTTCCCATGACCATGACGGTCGGCGGCCTGCAGGCTCTGGCCGGCAACCGCTTCAAGCTCGTCGTCTACGCCGTGGGTCTGTCGTCCACCTTCAACAGCGCCACCAACCTGAACGACGCCGCCTCGATCAGCCTCGCCGCGGCCAACAACGACCTCGGCTCCCCCGCGCTCGCCACCGACAACTCGCAGGGCCGCGACCTCGCCTACAACTCCCAGGCCTTCGTGACCCTCGAGGGCGTCGTCGCCCCCGACGGCACCGTGTCCTGGAACGTGGGCGCCGATGTCGACGGCGGCCGCATTCCGATGAACGCCTTCCAGTTGCTCGTCACCGGCCAGAACCTCGGCCCCGCGGCTCCGACCGTCGCGGCCACCGCCGGCGCCGGCCAGGTCTCGCTCAGCTGGAACGCCGTCTCCGGCGCCACCACCTACACCATCCGCCGCGGCACCTCCGCGGGCGTCTACACCACGATCAACGCCGGCTCCGTGACGGGCACCAGCTACACCGACACCGGCCTGACCGCCGGCACGACCTACTACTACGTGGTGTCGGCCGTGAATGGTCTGCTGGCCGGCGTGGACTCCGCTCCCGCCTCCGCCACGCCGACCTCCGCCCTCAGCGCCCTGCAGACCTGGCGTCAGAGCAACTTCGGAATCACGACCGACAGCGGCAACGCCGCCAACGGCGCCGATCCCGACAGCGATGGACTGGCCAACCTTCTGGAGTATGCCCTCGGCACCAATCCGAATGTCGCCACGGCCAGCCCGGTCACGGCCGCCCGCTCCGGTGATTTCATCACCCTGAGCTTCAGCCATGTGGCCGACGCCTCCCTCACCTACGTGGTCGAGGCGAGCAACGATCTGGTCTCCTGGTCGACGGTGCGGACCTACACCAACCTCGCCGCCGGCAGCACGACCTACACCGACACCGTGTCGCTCACCACCCAGCCGCGCCGCTTCCTGCGTCTGCGCGTCAGCGCCCTCTAACCGGCGCGCCCACCGGCCGTCGCCACCACCGGCGGCCGGTTTTTCCTTTCCGCATTTTTTCCCTCCACTCATGAAACCCGTTTTCTCTTCCGCGCGACGCGGCGGCTTCACGCTCATCGAGCTTCTGACCGTGATTGCGATCATCGGCATCCTCGCCGCGATCCTGATCCCGACCGTCGGCAAGGTGCGCGAGTCCGCCAAACGCTCGAAGTGCATGAGCAACGTGCGCCAGATCACCATGGCGCTCATCAGCCAGGCCAACCAAGACCGTCGCCAGCGCTTCCCCGCCTATCGCGCCGGCAACTGGGCCTGGGACATGCACAAGGATCTCGTCAACCTCCTGGTCGGCGCGGCGGGCCGCGAGGTGATCTACTGTCCGTCCGGCATGCCGAACGAAAACGACTCGATGTGGATCTACGACGGCACCTTTGCGGTTTCCAACTACGTGACCCTCATCCCGGGCGTGGCCCAGGTGCCGCAGCCCGCGGTGCCTTTGACCAACGGCGCCGGCAACACCACCGCGATCGGCTCGGTCACCGAGGACACCACCTTGGTGAACATCCGGCTCAAGGACACCTATTCCGAGACGACCGGCGCCGTGACGGAGCTGGTGCCTTCCAGCCGCCGGCCCCTGGTGGTGGACACCGTGATGCGCACCGGTCGCGACAACTACACCGACATCGCGGGCGGTCTGACGGGTAATCGCACCAATCACCTCAACGGCAATCTGGCCGCCGGCGGAAACATCGGCTTTGTCGACGGGCACGTGGCGTGGCGGAAGTTTTCCGACATGAAGGTCCGCACCACCGGCACGCCGGCCTTTCTCTGGTAGGCGGCGTTCCTCCGCGTCGTTGCTCACGAGCCCGCCTTCACCGGCGGGCTTTTTTGCGCGCGTCTCGCGCGGATCCGGGCCGGCGGCCCCGCCTTCGCGGGCGCGCAGCCGGTTTCGCAGCGAGTCTCGCCGCTCAGGGGAACACCAGCTTGAGCCGCATGAAGGCGCGGCCGCCGACGTCCTCGACGGGCTGGTTGTAGACCCAAGTGCGGTCCTCGAAGTCGCCTAGGTCGGCGGACTGGAACGACACGATGTTCGCCGAGGCGTCGGCGGCGTCGATCGTCTCCAATGCGAGCGCGGCCTGGGGCACCAGGGTGGATCCGCTGAAGTTTTTGCGCACCCGGGCGGTGAGGGTGAGGTAGCGTTTGCCTGCGATGGCGCCGGACCATTCGGCGGCGCTGATGGCGCGGACGGCGACGAGCGGCTGGAGCTGCGGGTCCGCTCCCAACGGAGTTCCGCCAAAGAGCCATTCCCACGCGTTCGCCAGGCCGTCGGCGTCGGGATCCTGGGTCAGGCCGCCGGAGCCGGCGGGGAAGGACTGCACGGCGGCCCAGCCGGGGTAAGTGCCCGGGTCGTTTTCGACCCGCAGGGCGCCCGTGGT
The DNA here is from genome assembly GCA_027482505.1 of Opitutaceae bacterium. Taxonomy (GTDB): domain Bacteria; phylum Verrucomicrobiota; class Verrucomicrobiia; order Opitutales; family Opitutaceae; genus IMCC26134_A. The sequence goes on from JAIXVY010000378.1 coordinate 4,342, forward strand.
GGAGAGCGAAGACGTGTTCCAGCGCAGGCCGGCGGCGAGCGGCGGCAGATCGAGCGAGGCGAAGGCGCCCGAGACGGAGCCGGCGAGGAAGAGGGTGAAACTGTCGCCCGCGACCGGCGAGCCGGCGACGACGGAGACGGAAAGAGTGCCGCCGAGCGCGAGCGCGCCGGAGCAGGAGAGCTGGTCGTTCGTGGCGGCGGTCCGGTTGATCTCGATCCGGGTGGCGGAGCCGGCGGCGAGGGTGACGGTGCCCTGTGTAGTGAGGCGGCCGATACCGGAGGCCGGGCCGGGGGAGAGAGTTCCCGTGACGATCACGCCGCCGCCAATCGTGCCGTTGCCGCCGAGCGTGCCGGAGAGGCCGACGGTGACGTTGCCGGTCGAGGTCGAGCCGTTGACCAGAAGCGTGCCGGCGGAGACGGAGATCGGGCCGGTGAACGTGTTGGCCTGGGTGAGCGTCCAGACGCCGGAGCCTGTCTTGGCGAGGGCGCCCGCGCCGGGCAGAACCTTGTCGAAGACGCCGTTGCCCGCGCCGGCGAGGGTGAGCGTGCCGCCGAGGGCGCTGGCGACCGGGCCGGTGCCGCGGCTGTCGTTCTTGACCGTCCACGTGTCGCCCGCCTTGGCGGCGTCGAGCGTCGCGCCCAGCGCGCCGATGGTGAAGCCGGGGCCGTAGGGCGCCTCGGCGGGATTTTGGGGCGCGCCGGCCGCGCCGCCGGTGAAGCGGATCGTGCCGCCGTTGATCACGAGGCGCGCGGGGTTGTAGTCGAGGCCGCCCAGGCTCTGGACGCGGAAGGAGCCGGAAGGCCCGTAGCCCCAGCGGTCGAGCTCGAGGGTGGCGCCCGCGTTCACGGTGACGACGGCGGCGGCGTTGTAGCCGCCCGCGTAGAGCGCGCCGGAGCCGGTGATGGCGAGCGTGCCGCCGGAGACGGTGACGTTGCCGCTGAAGGTGTTGGCCGCCCCGACGAGCAGGCGTCCGGCGCCGCTTTTCAGCAAGTTCATCGTGGCGGAGCCGTTGGAGACCACTCCGGCCAGGGTGGTGTTGCCCGCGCCGGTGAAGGTGAGCGTGCGGTCGCCGGTGGCGGCCGAGCCGATGGCGCCAAAGGTGAGCGTGCCGGAATCGGAAAGGAACGTGTAGTTGGAGCCGCCGCTTTGGAGCGAGAGGGCGCCGGAGAGCGTGTTCGCGCCGGCAAGATTGCGGATGGCGGCGACGGTGTTGTTGCGGCCGCTGAGGGTCACGGGGGCGGAGACCGCGACGTCTCCCAAGGTGCCGTCCAGCGACAGGGTGGAGCTGCCGGAGTTGTTGGCGCGGATGGCGAGGGCGGTGGCCGAGGCGAGGGCGTTGGGGTGGGCGAGGCGCACCGAGCCCTCGCCCGCGCTGCTGCTCCCGGTGTCGATATTGACGGTGCCGGAGAGCGAGTTGGAGCCGGCGAGGACGAGGGCGCCGGCGCCGCCCTTGGTGAAGCCGTTGGAGCCGGCGAGCGGCGCGGAGAGCGTGGCGGTGTTTTGGTTCACCACGAGGGAGGGCGCGGTGGCGAGACCGGTGTCGAGGGTGAGCGTGGCGCCGCCGGAGGAGGCGAGGATCCAGTTCTGGGAGCCCGAGGTGTCGCCGAAGCGCAGCGTTCCGATCGGGCGCGACGTGTCGAGGGTGACGGTCCGGTCGGCGGCGATGTTGAGCGTGCTGAAGTCGGCCGTGAAATTGACGCCGTTGGCGGGAAAGGCGGAGGCCCATTTCGAAGTGTCGCTCCAGGCGCCCGAGGTGTCGGTGTTCCACGTGCCGTTGCCTAGGACGGAGGGCAGGGTGATGGTGAGCACGGCGGAGGCGGTCGCGCCGGCGGCGTCGGTGGCGGTGACGACAAACTCCTCGACGCCCTCGTCGGCGAAGGTGGGCGTGCCGGAGAGGGCGCCGTTGGCGGCGACGACGAGCCAGGCTGGGCCGCTCGATTTCGAGTAGGTCAGGGTGTCGCCCGCGTCGGCGTCGGTGGCGGAGCCGGCGAGCGTGCCGGTGTAGGCGACGCCTTGGGAGGCGTTGCCGCCGTTGATGGTGGCGGAGGCGAAGGCGGGGGCGTTGTTGGTGCGCAGCGCGGAGACCTGGGCGGCGCTGAAGGCGTAGTCGGCGATGCGGATGTCGTCGAGGCGGCCGGCGAAGAGCGGGTCGGAGGCGAACTGGCTTTTCCCGATGTAGTTCAGCGTCGGGGCGAGTTGCGCGGGGGTGATGGTGATCGCGCCGGAGGCGACCTGGACGCCGTTTTGGTAGAGGCGCAAGGTGCCGCCGGAGAGCGTGACGGCGACGTGGACCCATTGGCCGGAGGGCAGGGCGGAGGAGCTCTGGACGACCTGCTCGGAGCCGCCGTTGCGGATGGCGAAGCGCAGCGTGCCGGAGCCGGAGCTCGGGGTGAGGAACATGTAGCGCGAGGTGTCGTCGCCAAAATCGAAGATGCGCTGCCAGTTCGCGCCTCCGTCCCAATAGACCCAGCCGGCGAAGCTGAAGGCGGCGCCGCCCGCGACCTGATCGGGCAACTGGAGCCAGGTGGTGGAGCCGTCGAGGCGGGTGGCCTGGCCGCGCTGGCCGGCGACGTAGGCGGGGCGGCCGACGGCGAGGGCGTTTTGGCCGAAGCCGGACGAGTCGAGCGTGTCGCCGTCGAACTTGAGCTGGGCGACGCCGCGGCCTCCGGTGCCCGGGACGGTCTGGCGGTGGCCCGAGGGCGAGGCGTTGTCGCGGTAGACGACGCCGGCGGGGGTGAGGCCGCCGGTGTCGTAGGTCATCTGGCGCACGAATTCGACGCGGCTGTAGACGGAGTAGCGCTCGATCCACGGGGCGTTGTCCATCATCTCGATGAACTCGCCCATGCGGGTGGCGTTTTGTTCGTAGGTGGGGTCGGCGCAGGAGGTCCAGTTGGCGCCGTTGTTGAACTCGGTTATCCAGATGGGACGGCCGGTGCGGACGTGGATGTCGTAAAGCCAGTCGTAGAGCTGCTGGGCGGTGTAGCCGCAGCGGTAGAAGTGGATGGCGACGTAGTCGACGCGGAGCTTGGCGGCGTCGGCCTTGGTCATGAAGTCGTAGAGCCAGGAGAGGCCGCCGTCGGTGACGGCGGGGGAGCCGACGCGCAGGCCGGTGGCGAGGAGTTCGGGCCAGACGGCGATGGCGGCGTCGACGGAACCGTTGCCCAGCGAGGTGTAGGCGTCCTCGACGGGATTGTCGGGCTCGTTGAAGCCGAGGAGGTGGTTGGACTCGGGTTTGTTGGTCGGGTAGGCGGGCCACCAGCGCTGCTGGCGGATCGGCACGAACTCGTAGTCGAGGGTGGACTGGACGTTGTTGCCGTCGTTGTTCCAGTTGTAGAACCAGGCGGCGTCGAGGGTGGCGGGCGTGATGTCGCTGGCGCCTTTTTTCGCGACCCAGCGCCAGGGGAGCACGCGCACGAAGCGCACGGCGTCGTTCAGCTCCGCGGGCAGCAACCCGATCTCGAGGTCGCCGTCCTGGGCGACGTAGCAGCGGCTAGGCCCGGAGCCGTTGGTCTGGGTGGAGAAGGTGGCCATGTAGCCGCGCTTGAGGCGGAAGGAGCTGATGGCGCGGTTCTGCGCGCCGAGGGCGGAGGCGCTGTTGTAGTAGGTGTATTGGGCGTAGGAGAGGGAGGCGCCGGTGAAGTTGGGGCCGGTGAAGGTCTGCAGGGGCTGGAACGAAGGCGCGTGCGGGAGCACGATGGCGCCGAGGGCGTATTGAACGACGCGGCAGTTGGAGCCCGAGACGGCGGCGGCGCCGTTTATCCGGATTTGCGAGAGGTAAGTGGAGACCACCACCGAGGGCCTGACGTTGACGAACAGCAGGGCGGAGTCCGCGGAGGCAAGGTTGACCACGCAGCCGCTGAGCGGCGCGCTCGCGTCGGTGAGGCGAAGCTCCGATCTGCCGCTGAGCGTGACGGTGGTGTTGCTCAGCGTCGCGTAGGTTTGCACGCCTTCCGCCACGGCCAGGGTTTGCGCGGAGAGGCGGAGCGGCAGGCCGAGACCTACCGCGAGGGCCACGATGAGGACGGACAGACGGACGGCGAAACGAGGGGCGGTCATTGGGGTGACGAAATGTTGATGACTTGCGTCCGTTTGGCGCGAGCTAGTCTTGATTAGCGTAAACATGGGCGGTTTCCCGCCACCGCGACGGGGCGCGGGCGACGATCCGGCGTCGTCGCCGGGTATTACGTTAAACATAGCGCGCACTGGTGGTGAATTCCCGGGCAAAGTAGCTTGGCCGAAATCCCCGGTTTCCCGCGTTCGGGTCCTTCTTCGCCATTCCCCTTTCTTCGCCGTGTATCTTTCCCGTCCCAAAGCCATTGTTTGGATGAAGACCGACGCCTACCGGCAGGTTTTGTCCGACGTCGAATTGAAGCGTCTTCGCGAGCTGGTCGACGTGGTCGCCATACGCCACGACGAGCAGCCGAGCGACGAGAGTCTGTTGGATCCGCGGCTCGCGGAGGCGGAGATCATTCTGTCGGGCTGGGGCATGCCGCGGATGACGGATCGCATCCTGCGCGCGCTGCCGGCGCTGAAGGCGATTTTCCACGCCGCCGGGTCGGTTAAGCCTTTTGCCACCGAGGAGATGTGGGCCCGCGACATTCGCGTGGCCAGCGCGGTGGACGCGAACGCGCGGCCGGTCTCGGAGTTCACGTTCTCGATGATCGTGCTTTCGCTCAAGCGGGCGTGGTCCCGCATCACGGCGCAGCGCGAGCTGGGGCTCTATCTGCCCGACGATCCCCACCTCACCGGCGCCTATGGGAGCACGATCGCCCTGCTCGGGCTTGGTCGCACCGGTCGCCTCGTTCGCGAGCAGATCGCCCGTCTCGATGTGCGGGTGATCGCCTACGATCCCCTGGTGTCGCGCGCGGAGGCGGCGCGCCTCGGGGTCGAGCTGGTCTCGCTGGAGGACGCCTTCGCCCGCGCCCACGTCGTGAGCTGCCACATACCGCTGCTGGACTCGACTGTCGGCATGCTGCGCCGCGAACATTTCGCCGCGATGCGGCCCGGCGCCACTTTCATCAACACCGCGCGCGGCGCGATCGTGCGAGAGGACGACCTGGTCTCCGTCCTGGAGGCGCGCCCGGATTTGTGGGCGGTGCTCGACGTGCTCGCCACCGAGCCGCCGGGGGAAAACGCGCGCCTGCCCGCGCTGCCGAACGTCATCGTCACCCCGCACATCGCCGGCAGTCTCGGTCCCGAATGCAGGCGCATGGCCGCGTCGATGCTCGACGAGATCGAGAGCTATCTTTCGGGCCGCGAGCTGCGGGCGGAGGTGCGTCGCTCCCAGCTCTCGGTTTGCGCCTGAGGCGCCTCGCCGGAGCTTGCCGCCGTTTTTCGCATGCGTTCGCCCGCCACAATCCTGTTCGCCGCGTCCTTGCTTTCGATCCCGGTCGCCTCGGTTTTCGGCGCCTCGCCGCCGCCGGGCTACGAGTTGGTCTGGGCCGACGAATTCAACGTCGACGGCCCGCCCGATCCGAAGAATTGGACCTTCGAGCGCGGGTTTGAGCGCAACCATGAGCTGCAGTTTTACCAGCCGGACAACGCCTGGGTGAAGGACGGCGTGCTGGTCATCGAGGCCCGGCGCGAAGAGGTGCCCAATCCGCGGCACGAACCCGGCTCGAACGACTGGAAAAGGAAGCCCGCTAAATCGACCTTCACCTCGGCGAGCATCCTGACCCGCGGCCTGCGGGAATGGACCTACGGCCGCTTTGAGATGCGCGGCCGCATCGATGTGCGGCAGGGGCTCTGGCCCGCGTGGTGGACGCTCGGGGTGGAGCGCGAGTGGCCGCACAACGGCGAGATCGACATCATGGAGTTTTACCGCGGCAAGCTGCTGGCCAACTTCGCCACCGGCACGAACCAGCGCTGGAAAGCGAAGTGGGACGCCGTCGCCACGCCGCTCGAAAAGCTCGGCGGGGAGAAGTGGGCGAAGGAGTTTCACGTCTGGCGGATGGATTGGACGCGCGATACGATCCGCATCTACGTCGACGACCGCCTGCTCAATGAGATCAAGGTGGCCGAGGCCAGAAACCCCGACGGGTTTCTGCCCTTCCGCCAGCCGCACTACATGATTCTCAACCTCGCGCTGGGCGGCGACAACGGCGGTCCGCTGGGCGACACAGAGCTGCCGGCCCGCTTCGAGGTCGACTGGGTGCGCGTTTACCAGGAGCGCAACCGGTAGGCTTCGCTATCCTTCCGGCTGTCGCGCCTAATCCACCACCAGCGTGCCTTGCGCGGGATCGCGGGTAAGCTCGCGAAACCAGGCGGAGACGCGCGCGGTGACGGGCCCCGGCACCGCGCCGAATTCGTGCGCGTCGAGCCGGCGCACCGGGGTGATCTCGCCCATCGTGCCGGTCACGAACATCTCGTCGGCGAGCGCCAGTTCCGCCGCCGGGATATGGGCTTCCTCGAAGCGCTGGCCGTGGCGCGCGCAGAGCTCGAGCACGGCGGCGCGGGTGATGCCCTCCGGGCAGGCGCGGGTGGTCGAGGTGCGCACGACGCCGTCTTTGACGATGAAGACGTGGGTGGCGTTGGTCTCGGCCAGCATGCCCTCGGTGTCGAGCATGAGGGCGTCGTCGGCGCCGGCCGCGTTGGCCTCCATCTTGGCGAGGATGCTGGTGAGCTGGTTGCAGCTGTGGATGTGCTGGTCGAGCACGTCGGCGAAGGGCCGGCGCTGGCGCACGGTGACCAGGCTCACCCCCGCGGTGTTGTTGTATACCGGCGGCTTGTGCTCGGCCAAAATGAAGAAGGAGCAGCCGCGGCGATTGATGCGCGGATCGAGGCCGCTGGTGTATTTGACGCCGCGCGACACGGTGAGGCGGATGTGCACGCGGTCGCGCATGGAGTTGGCGGCGAGCGTGCGTTTCAACTCGGCGACGAGGCGGTCCTCGCCGGGATAGCCCTCGTAGCGGAGCATCTCGGCGCTGCGGCGCAGGCGGGCGAGGTGGGCGTCGAGCCGGAAGAGGCGTCCGTCATAGAGGCGCAGGCCCTCCCAGACGGCGTCGCCGTTTTGCACGCTGGAGTCGAAGGGCGACACGCCCGCGCGGTCGCGATGCGCGAGCTCGCCGTTGATGTTGACGAGGATGTCGGCGTTGGCGGGGTTTTGCGGCTGAAGCATGGCGGGGGGCGGTCAGGCCGCGACGCCGTGCGCGCGGAGGCTTTCGTAGATGGCTAGCGCTTCGTCGTAGAACGGCACGTCGGGGCGGGCGGGCTCGGTCTCGGCCTCCGGCTCGGCGACAAAGCCGGTGGTGTTCCATGTGCCCTCATACCAATGCTTCGCCCAGACGCCGTCCTGGGGGTGGGGGCCGGCGGGCCAGCGCAGCATGGCGGCGTCCCAAGTGAGTCCGAGCGCGGCGCAGAGCGCGCGAAGGGAGGCCTCGGGACGGGCGCGGAGCTGGGCGGCGTCGATAACCGGAGGCGGCGCGCCGCGCAGCGAGCGGATGCGTTCGAAAAGGCGGGCCTGCCAGGGCAGGCCGGTCTCGGCGAGAGTCATGCGCGGGTAGACCTTGCAGTAGCTGGCTATCACGCGCGCGGGATGACGGATGAGGAAGGCATGCTCGAGGCGGTCGAGCCAGGGGCCGATCATCTCGGGCGTCATGTGATGCGCCATGTGTTTTTGATACCAGACGGGGCGATCAAGCGGCGCGGGCTCCTCGGTAATCTGCCGCGCGACGACGCGCCAGTCGGGCGGCTGGCTGGCGATGACCTCTTCGCGGCCGGGGTGGGCGAGATCGTTGCCCGAAAGGTAGGCGGCGTAGAACGGCTCGTCGCTCACCACGCAGTCGGCGCGGGAGGAGAAGCTGCGCATGAGCGCGGTGGAAAGGTTGCGCGGGCCGGACCAGAGGGCGATGCGGCGAAGGGCGGGGTGGGGCATGCTTGGAAGAAAGGGGGCCGGCGCTCGTCTCGTAAACAGCTCGGTCGGCAGAGATCTTTTAAGGAGGAGATGGGCGGTCGATCACGCGGGAAACCCGTCAGCGGCGTTCGATGAAGCTGGTTTCGCCGGTCGCGACGTCGATCGTCCACTCGCGGGGCTCGGGCAGCCAGAGGCGGCCGTTTCCTATTTCGATAGGCATCCAAAGGTAGCGTCCGTCCTGGTGGTTGCCCGGGCGCCAGATGTCGCCCATGAAGATCACGGAGGTTTTCTTCGAGCCCACGACCTTGAGCATGAGGGTTGATTGCGAGCCGTAGGTTTTCTTTTCCTTCGGCGCGATGTCCTTGAAGGCCGACCACGGGCCGGCGAGGGAGGTGGCGGTGGCGTATTGGTTGTTGTTCGGTTTCCAGCCGGTCATCCACGAGCCGATCATGTAGTAGAGGCCGTCGTATTTGACGAGGGCCCCGCCCTCGAGCGGCGATTTGATGAAGCAGGTTTGCTCGACGACATCGAGGTAGTCGTCGGATAGCTTGGCGATGTAGAAACCCTTCGACGGCCGGCTCTCGAAGATGAGGTAGGCGGAGCCGTCGTCGTCGACGAACTGGCCGATGTCGCGGCTCTCCAGGCCAAGGGGACGGAAGCTGCGGACGAAGGTGTAATCGCCGTCGACGGTGTCGCTCACATAGACCGCCACGCGGGCGAGTCGGTAGCTCTTGTCGTCGAGGTGCACATACATGACGAACTTGCCGGTCTTGGCGTTGTGGTAGACCTTTGGGCGCTCGAAAACGAAGGGACTGCCGATCTCCGGCTCGGGCGGGCCGGTGCGGATGACCTGGTTTCTCAGCTCCCAGTTCATGAGATCCTTGGAGGCATAGCAGGCCACCTTGCGTTCGAGCGGCTTCTTCGAGGTGACCTCCCCGCCGCGGTCCTCGCCGAACCAGTAATAGGTGTCGCCAAGCTTCAGGATGCCGCCGCCGTGGGCCTGAATGTGGTGGCCGCGGTCGTCCGGCCAGATCGCGCCCGGGACTATGCTCTGGCGCGGGGCCACGCCCGGGGCCGCCGCGACCGGACCCACCGCGACGGAAAACAGAAGGGCGACACGAAAAAGACGACGGAGCAGGACGGTTTTCATGGTGCGGCGCAAAGGGATCATGCGTTGTCGGGGAAGTCGGCGGAGGCAGTCGGGCGCAGGGAGTGGTTGCGGAGCGTGGTCGCAAAGGCGGCTCTTGGAAAAATACGGGTGGGGGCGGGCCGCGTTTGTGATCGAGAGGTAACGAGGTCAGACCTTGCCGAGGTGCGAGCGTCAAATGAACGCGTGAAATTTTATCGTAAACTCCGATGAGGACGCGCCGGCGTTTCGCGTGTTGTTCCCGCCGCGAACCACAAGGGAGCGGCCCGGTTAAACGACCCTAGTCCGGGGCCGCGTCTGCTTTGCGGGCTCCGGGCGGGATCCAGGGTTCTGGTGGACGTTAAACCTTGGGTCAGGTTGCGAAGGTGGGCGGCGGAGGGGCATTCTCGAGGGCAACAAAAAATCCGTCTTGGTTGACGGACCGTCTCTTTTTTCAGCCCCCCTCTTTTCTGCTTACCGCCCCGGACTTTTTCCGGGCCTTTTCGTCCGATAAATTTTGCCCCTATGCAACTACCCCGCAAACACCGCGCGCTCCTGTCCGCTCTCGCCTTGGGCGCCGCCTCCCAGGTTCAGGCCGCCTACCAGGCCGTCGATACTTTCGACGGTTTGTCCAACGGCACGATTTCCGGCCAGAACGGCTGGGTGACCAATCCCGCCGGCAGCACGACGTCGGTCGTCGCCGCCGACCCCGACTTTCCCGCCAACAAGGTGCTGCAGCACACGACGGCCAACGACCTTTACAAGCCGCTCCCCGCGGCCATCGCGGACGCGTCCGCCGGCACGTTCTTTCTGCGCTTTCGAGTGACCGATCTGGCCAACGACGTCTCTTTTGGTTTGTCCGCCGCCGCGGCGCCCTCCTTCACGGACTTCAACACTTTTGAAGTGCAGCCGAACATCACCGGCACTGCGGGCGCCTTCGGCTCGCGCGATGGCACGACGCCCAATCCGGGCGGCTTCGGCAACCGCTCGCTTTTCTCGCTGACCGCGAATGTGTGGTATAACCTTTGGCTGGTCGTGAACACCACGACCGACACCTACCGGATCTTTGTTCAGCGCGACGGCGATCCAGCCTATTCCACGCAGACCGAGATCGTCTCCCCGGACGGCGCTTTCAATTTCCGCAACGCCTCCGCGGTTAAGGCGATTCAGTCTTTTGTGATCCTCTCGAACAACGCCAACACCGGCGTTCTTTTCGACGACATCTATCTTGATACCGACACGACGCCCAACCTCGTCAATCCGCTCACCCTGACCAACCCCGACCAGGACGGCGACGGTCTGCTCGATGTCTGGGAGCGTTTCTATTTCGGCAATACCACCGCCCAAAACGGCTCGGGCGATCCCGACTCCGACGGCTTCACCAACGAGCAGGAGGAAACCGCCGGCTCCAATCCCTCGGTTGCCGCGTCCACCCCGACCGACGTCGATGGCGACGGCTTGGTCGACAGCTGTGAAGTGCCCTATTTCGGCACCAACTCCTCGCAAAATGGGACCGGCGATTTCGACGGCGACGGCGCGACCAACGAGGAGGAGGAGACCGCCGCCACCGATCCCGCCAACGCAGCCAGCTGGCCCGACACCGATAGCGACGGTTTGAGCGACGCATGGGAGCGCACGCATTTCACCACGCTTACGGCCCAGAACGGCTCCGGCGATCCCGATGGCGACGGTGCGAGCAATCTCGATGAGATGCGCGCCGGCTCCTCGCCCAACAACATCAACTGGACGCCCGCCAAGGCCGTCCTCGCCAACCGCTGGAGCTTCAACGGCAATCTCAACGACAGCGTCGGTGCATCAAACGCCACCATCGTCGATCCCGACAACAACGCCGCCGTCGGCGGCACCGTCACGCAGAACTCCACTTCGGTGACTCTGTCCGGCGGCGCCTCCGGCACTTCCGCCGCGGTCCGTCTCGGCGGCAATCTCGTGGGCGGTCGCACCGCGCCCGTCACCATCGAGCTGTGGGCCACGCAAAACGCGGTGCAAAACTGGGGTCGCATCTTCGATTTCGGCAGCGGCACCACGGAATATCTCTTCATGTCCTGGACGCGCACCACCGACCTCGCCAACGACCAGGTCGAATGGATCGACTCCGGAGTCGTCTCAAACCGCGGCACCACTGGCGCCACCTCCTACACGCTGGGCACCCAGCACCACATCGTCCTCACCCTCACGCCCGCCGCCTACACCAACGGCGAGACCGCCCGCGGCACCCGCGTGACCTGGTATGTCGCCACCTCCGTCTCGACCGGCACCGTCGTGGCCAAGGGAACCTTCAACACGGCCAACACGCTCGCATCTCTCAACGATGTGAACAACTGGCTGGGCCGCTCCATGTGGACCGGCGACAACGTCGCCAACGCCACCTACGACGAGGTGCGCATCTGGAACGGAGCCCTGACTCCCAGCGAGATTAACACCTACCAACTCGCCGGCCCGAATGCCTTTTCATTCGTGGACACCGACTCCGACGGCCTGAGCGATCCTTGGGAGGAGACTTTCTTCGGCAATCTCGCGCAGACCGCCGGCGGCGATCCCGACTCCGACGGCCAGACCAACGCCCAGGAATACGCGGGGGGCTCCAATCCAAACCTGGCGGCCTCCGTTCCTGGCGACGTCGACGGCGATGGTCTTCCCGACAACTGGGAGATCCAGTATTTCGGCAACTTGCTCCAGACCCAGACCGGCGATCCCGACGGCGATGGCGCGACCAATCTTCAGGAATTCACCGCGGGAACCCTCCCCAACGACGCTCTTAGCTGGCCCGACACGGATGCCCCGTTTGGCGACAGCCTGCCCGACGCCTGGGAAATCCGTTACTTCGGAAATCTAAACCAAACCTACTTCGACGATCCGGATGGCGACGGTTACACCAACGGCTTCGAATATGAGAACAACTACAACCCGACCGATCCGCTCTCGAGTCCGGACAGCGATACCGACGGCTTGGTGGACGGCTGGGAAATCCTCTACTTCAAGCTGGCCGCCGAGAATCGCCAGGCGCTTGTCATTGAAGATGGCCACTCGGAAAACCAAGACACAGTGAGTGGGCCTGCTTTGCGCGCAGGTGATGGACC
>JAIXVY010000098.1 GCA_027482505.1 Opitutaceae bacterium
CCTTCGGGGTGCGCGTGTCGGTCCACGCGCCCGACGCCGCCGCGGCCGCCGCCGCGGGCTGGCGCATCCAGCCGGTGGATACGCTGGAGACGCTTTTCGCGGACAACGACGTGGTGGTGGAGCTGGCTCCGCTCAATCCGCGCACCGAAGGGATCGTGACCGAGCGCCACCTGCGGCTGCTCCGCCCCGGCGCGATTTTCGTGAACACCGCACGCGGTCGTCTGGTGGACGAGGCCGCGCTGGTTAAGGTGGCGCGCGAAGGCCGGGTTTTCATCGGGCTCGACGTGTTCGCGGTGGAGCCGCTCCCGCCGGAGCATCCGCTGCGCGGCCTGCCCAACGTGCTGCTCACGCCCCACATCTCCGGCCCGACCACCGACCGCCGGCGCGACGCGGGGCTGCACGCCCTGCGCAATCTGCGCGCCTTCGCCTCCGACGCCCCGCTGGAGGCCGTGGTGACGCCCGAGGTCTACGACCTCAGCACCTGACGCCGGGACCGCGCCGACGCCCCATGTCCCCCGCCCCGTCCGACGCCGTCAACGCCGCCGCCGCGAGCGGCGCGGACGCGTCGAAACCCTGGACGGCCGGCACGCTGCGCTACGACCGTCGCGGCCTGGCGCGGCTCTTCGGGTGGCTGCTCTGGGGCGACTTCGCGTGGAACCTCACCGACCGCGCCATCCGCCCGCTGGGGCAGCTCATGCTACGCCAGTTTGGCGCGAGCGATTTCGTGGTGGGGCTGCTCGTCGGCTCCATCCCCTCCGCCATCGGCTTCGTGCTCAGCCCGGTGGTGTCGGTGTGGTCGGACCGCCACCGCGGGCCGCGCGGGCGGCGGATTCCCTTCCTGCTCATCCCCACGCCGCTGGTCGCCCTCGCCATGGTCGGGCTGGCCTACTCGCCCGCGTGCGGGCGCTGGCTCGACGCCGCGCTCGGCGGCTGGTCGCCGGGCGAGGCGCCGTGCCGCCTGCTCGCCTTCGGCTTTTTCTGGACCGCCTTCGAGCTCGCGCAGACCACGGCGCAATCGGTGATCGGCGCGCTGATCAACGACGTGGTGCCGCGGCCGGTGATCGGACGCTTTTTCGGTTTGTTTCGCGCCGTCAGCCTGGCGGCGGCCATCGTGTTCAACCTCTTCCTCATCGGCCACGCCGAGACCCACTACCGCGGGATCTTCCTCGGGCTCGCGGTGGTCTTCGGCCTTGGGTTCTCGGCCATGTGCCTGTTCGTGAAGGAGGGCGAGTATCCCCCGCCGCCGCCGCGGACGCGGGGCCGGGGAGCGGCGGGCGCGCTGGCCCCGATCTTTCGCTATTTCCGGGAATGTTTCGCGCATCCCTTCTACCGCTGGGTCTTCATCGCCATGACGCTCGCCGCGGTGCAGGGCGCGCCGATCAGTTCCTTCAACGTCTTCTACGCAAAGAGCCTGGGCCTGAGCATGACCGACTACGGACGGCTGCTGGTGGTCACCTACGTCATCTCCTTCTTCCTCTCGCTGCCGCTCGGCTGGCTGGCCGATCGCGTGCACCCGCTGCGCGCGGGTCTGGTCATTTTGGCGGCGCAAACCGTCATGACGCTGCTCGGGGCCTGGGGCATCCGCGACGCGGCGTCCTTCGGCGTCTACTTCGTGGCCAACGGCGTGATCGCCGGCGCCTACTACACCGTGACCGCCTCGCTGGCGCAGCGCCTCTTCCCCGCCTCGCGCTTCGCGCAGTTCGCCTCCGCGGGCGGTCTGCCGGCCGGCCTCGCCTTCATGGCCGTGCCGCCGGCGATGGGCCTTTTCCTCGACCTAACCGGCAACGACTACCGCTGGACCTTCGTCGCCTCCGGCCTGCTGCTCACGCTCGCGAGCGCGGCCTTGCTCGTGGTGGAGCGCAAGTTCCGGGCTCTGGGCGGCCCAGCGGGCTACACGCCCCCGGAGTAGCCGGGCCGCGCCCTCGATTCCCTTTTTCCCATGCCTGATTCCTACCCCGTGGACCCGTTTTTGGGCGTCGACGCCGGCGGCCATGTCCTGTGCGGCCCCTACCTTCCCTTCAGCCTCGTGCGGCTCGGACCCGACACGCTGCCGCCGCAACCGCCGAGCGGCTACGCCTCGGGGCAACCGATCACGGGCTTCAGCCACACCCACGTCTCGGGCACCGGCGGCGCGGGCCGCTACGGCAACATCGCGGTTTTCCCGTTCACCGGCGCGCCGCGCCTCTTCGCCGACGCGAGCGAGCATGCGGACGAGTTCGCGGAGGTCGGCCTCTACCGCACGCGCCTGGTTCCCTCGGACATAAAGGTGGAGCTGACCAGCACGCCTCGCACCGGGCTGCATCGCTACACGTTCCCGTCCGGCGCGAAGGCCAACCTCCGCGTAGACGCCGGCGCGGTCGTGCAAACCGGCCACAACCTGCCCGCCACCACCAGCGGCGGCTCGACCGGCGGCTTCGTGGAGTGGATCTCGGAAACCGAGCTAGTCGGACGCGGCGACTACCGCGGCGGCTGGGGCCACCAGTTCCCCTACTCCGTCTATTTCTACGCCCGCTTTCGCCGCGCGCCGGAGCGCCGCCTGGTGGGCACCGCGAAGGGCCTGCAGGCCCACTATCCCACGCCCGCGGGCAAACCCGCGCCCGTGATGGCGGAGGGCGTGCGCGCCATGGCGGTGGCGCATTTCGAGGCGGGCGGCGTGGTGGAACTCGAGGTCGGCGTCTCCTACGTGAGCCTCGCCAAGGCCCGCGCCTCGGTGGAACGCGAGCTGGCGGGCGCGCCTTCGCTCGAAGAGGTGGCGGCGCGGGCGAAGGAGACGTGGCGGCCGTGGTTCGAGCGCGTGAAGGTCGAGGGCGGCGACGCGACGCGGCGCGGCCTGTTCTACACCTCGCTCTACCGGCTGTTCTGCATGCCGTCGGATCTCGGCGTGGACGACGAATTCGGCTCGTGGCACTCGGGCGTGCGGCACTTCACCGACTTCTACTGCTTCTGGGACAGCGTGCGAAACGCCAACTCCCTGCTCGGCCTCGTCGCGCCCGAGATGGAGGCCGCCTTTCTCAACAACCTTGTCGATATCGCCGAGCACGTCGGCTGGCTGCCCGACGCGTGGATCGCCGGCCATGGCGCGATGATCCAGGGCGGCAGCTCGGTCGACATCCTGTTCTGCGAGGCCGCGCTCAAAAAACTCCCGGGCGTCGACCACGCCCGCGCGCTGCGCTGGATGCGCAAGAACGCCGAGGTCGAGTCCCCCGACCCGCTGCTCTACGGCCGCCACCTGCGCCACTACCGCGCGCACGGCTTCGTGCCGGCGCACGAGGGCGCGCTCTACGCCGCGTCGCGCACACTCGAATACGCCTATCAGGACTGGTGCATCGGCCGCCTGGCCCGGGAGCTCGGCGACGAGGCGCTGGCCGACGACCGCTTCGCCGCCGCGCGGCGCGTTTGGGAATCGTGGAGCGAGGAGCACAGGGTCTTCGTCCCGCGGCTCGCCGACGGCTCGCCCGCGCAGCCGTTTCACCCCGACCGCAGCGGCAATCCGCGCGAGCCCTGGTTTTGCCCCTATTTCTACGAGGCGACCGCGCGGCAGTGGATGTGGAACGTGCAGCACGACTTCGCCGGACTCGTGCGCCGGCTCGGCGGCGACACGGGCTTCGTGGCCGCGCTCGACGCGTTTCTCGCGCCGCCGCCCGACGGACGCGGCCACCACGGGGCGCACTACCACAGCAAGGAGACGATGCTGCACGCGCCCTTCCTCTATCACTACGCCGGGCGGCCCGATCTCTCGGCGCGCGCCGCGCGCCGCGCGCTGGAGCGCTTTTTCAAGCCCGGCCGCGAGGGCCTCTCGGACAACGAGGACATGGGCTGCCAGTCCGCCTTCTACATCTGCGTGAGCCTGGGCCTCTACCCGCTCATGGGCCAGGACCTCTACTGGCTCACGCCTCCGCTCTTCCCCCGCGCGGAACTTCGACTCGGCCCGCCGGGCGCGCCGGCGCTGGTCGTCGAGGCCGAGGGCGCGCCCGAGCGGCGCGACATCGCGCGCCTCACGCTCAACGGCCGCCCGCTCGACCGCTACTGGCTGCGCCACGGCGAAATCGCCGCCGGCGGCGTCCTGCGCTTCGAGCTCGTGGCGGAGGGCGACCCGCGCGCCTGGCCCGAGGGTGAACGTCCGCCTAGCCCGGCCTGAAGCCATGATCCGTCCCTTTTCCTCGTCCGCGACCGTCGCCGGCGCCGAGCCGGAGTTTCTGTCGCGCCAGGTCACCGCCGCGCGTCGCTTCTACCTCGATCTGCGACCCAGCCCGGACCGCCCGCTCGCCGTGGTCTGCGGCGGCTGGGAGGAATGCGCGCCGGACTACGAGATCGATCGCGACAGCTTTCCGTATTTCTCGATCGAGTTCGTCACGCGCGGGCGCGGCGAGGTGACGCTGGACGGCGGACGGCCGCGCGCCCTGGAGCCGGGCGCGCTCTTCGTCTACGGCCCCGGCGTCGCGCAGCGCATCCGCAGCCGCGCGGACGCGCCGCTGGGCAAATACTTCGTGGACTTCGCCGGCGCGCGCGCCCGGCGGCTGCTCGCCGACGCCGGGCTGGCGCCGGGCGCGGTCGTGGCGCTCGGGCCGACCGGCGAGGTGCGGGACGCCTTCGAGCTGCTCATCCGCCTCGCCCTCGACGGCGACGCGCGCGCGGAGGACGCCTGCGCGCTCCAGCTCGAGCTGCTCGTGTTTCTCGTCGCGCGGGCGCTCCGGCCAGACTCGCCGGCGGAGCGGCGCGCGCGCGCCACCTTCGAGCGCGTGCGACGCCACATCGACGCGGAGTTTCTGTCGCTGCGCGGATTGACCGAGGTGGCCGCGGCCTGCCACGTGAACGCCTCGCACCTCTGCCGCGTTTTCCGGCGCTTCCAGGGCGAGCAGCCTTTCCGCTACCTCCAGCGCCAGCGCATGCGCTGGGCGGCCGGGCGGCTGGACGGCGACGGGAAACTCGTCCGCGAGGTGGCGGACGAGCTGGGCATGGATCCGTTCCAGTTTTCGCGCGTCTTCAAGCGCGTGCACGGCGTGCCGCCCTCGGTCTTCGCGCGGCGTCACTCCGCGGCGAAGCCGGCGAATCGCAGCGCGTAGGCGTGGGCGCAGGGCGGGGCCGGCGGGAACTCGACCACGAGCGCGCCGTCCTCCCGCGC
Organism: Opitutaceae bacterium; assembly: GCA_027482505.1. Lineage (GTDB taxonomy): Bacteria > Verrucomicrobiota > Verrucomicrobiia > Opitutales > Opitutaceae > IMCC26134_A. The sequence goes on from JAIXVY010000098.1 coordinate 5,123, forward strand.
GTGGTGGCGCAGCGGCTCGGGATGGCCGAGCAGGCGGACCTCCGCGCCGGGGCCGGCGCGCAGACCGCGCAGCGACCTGAGCGCGAGCGATCCGCCCTCGGGCCAGCCCAGCGCGATGGCGTAGAGCGTCTTGCCGTCCTTGCTGCGCGTGTAGCGGACGTCCTCCGCCACGTAGGGCTTGGAACGCGTGTCCTTGGCGCCGCCGAACTGGCCGGGCTCGGGCTTTTCCTCGGTGGAGGGACCCTCGCCGTAGACGCGCCACGGACGGGTGGCGAAGATGGCCTCGCCGTTGATTTTCATCCACGCGGCCATCTCCTCGAGCGTGCGCATCGCCTGGTCGGGCACGCGACCGTCGGCGTATTGCACGACGTTGATCAGCAGGTTGCCGTTCTTGCTCACGATGTCGGCGAGCATTTGGATGATCTGCGTGGCAGTTTTGTAGGTCTCGCCCTTGCGGTAATACCAGTCGCCGATGCTGGTGTCGGTCTGCCAGGGCTGGTCGGCGGCGGTCTCCATCACGCCGCGCTCGATGTCGCGCACCCAGCCGGTCGGCTGCGGCGTCTCCTTGCAGTTGTAGACCGCGGTGAGTTTGCCGCCGTTGTGCGCGACGTTGGAGTTGTAGTAGTGCGCGACGAGGCGCTCGCCCACCGTGCCGAAGGGCAGCTTGCTGTCGGAGTAAAGCAGCTCGGGGTGATAGCGGTCGACGAGGTCCTGCACGCGCTTGAACCAGGTCTCGTGAAACGCGGGGTTGTTAGTCAGCCACTCGCGGTCGTCCTCGGTGGTGGGCGGATGGTAGAGGTCCTGGTTTTCCGGATTGGCGCCGTCGTAGGGCACGCCGGCGAAAGGCCCGCTCGCGTCGGCGCCCTTGTTCATCTGATACCAGGTGAAGCTGGCCGCGAGGTGCTCGGAAACGCCGAAGGGCAGGCCGCGTTTCTTGGCCGCGCGCTGCCAATCGCCGACCACGTCGCGCATCGGGCCGACCTTGGTCGCGTTCCAGCGCGGCTGGTGCGTCGAGTCCCACAGGTCGTAGTTGTCGTGGTGCACCGCCATGCTGACGAAATAGCGCGCGCCGGCGCGGACGTAGAGATCCATGAGCGCGTCGGGGTCCCAGCGCTCGGCTTTCCAGAGCGGGATCACATCCTTGTAGCCGACCTTGGACGGATGCCCGTAGAGGCCGAGGTGAGCGGAGTGGAAGCGGTCGGGCGGGGTGCCGGGCTTGAAGGTCGGCACGCCGAAGCGATGCTCGGATTCGCCGCTGATGTAGAGACGCCGCGCATACCAGTCGCCCTCCTCGGGCACGGCCTGCGGCCCCCAGTGGGACCAGATGCCGAACTTGGCGTCGCGAAACCACTCGGGGCACTCGTAGCGCGCGAGCGAGGCGCGGCTGGCTTCGAAACAGGGGGCGGGAGGCGGGGGAACGGCGGGGGACATCGGCGCATATCCTACCCGCGTCGCGACCCGCCGGGAATGGGTGGGGTTTGCCTTGGCATGATTATTTTTGACCGCGATCCGCCGAAGGCGCGGGGCTTGTGCCGGAGTGGAGGGATCGCATCCTCGCGATGGAGCATGTCCGAAAACGCAGAGTTCTACCAAGCCGTCATCGACGACCACCGCCGTCGCCCGCGCCGCCGCGGCCCCCTGCCCACGGCGAACCGCGTCGCGGCCCGCGAGAATCCCACCTGCGGTGATCTCTGCACCCTGCGGCTGCGCGTCGAGGCCGGGCGGATCGTGGAGGCGGCCTTCACCGGCGCGGGCTGCGCCCTGTCGCAGGCGTCGGCGTCGCTCGCCGCCTCCTCGCTCGAGGGCCTGGAGTTTGCGCGCGCCGCGGCCCTCGTGGCCGCGGTGGAAAAACTGGTGCGTAACGGGCCCGGCGCGGTCGCCTCCGAAGAAACCCCGGGCGATCTCGCCGCCCTGGCCGCGGCCCACGCCCTGCCCGCCCGCCACGCCTGCGCCCTCCTCGCCTGGCAGGCGGCGGGACAGGCCCTTCAATCGCCGGAGGGCGCGGATCGGGAAAACGCCTGACGCCACTTTGGGGAACGCCGCCCGCCGGTGCCTCGCTTGACGCCCGCCGAGGGAAAACCAGCGTGCCCTTATGACAATGCAGCAGATGCCACCGGACGATTTACGCGGTCGGGCCGGCGAGGGACTCCGCACGCCAAGGGTCCCGCCTCCTGCCAACGTCTGATGCCGGCCAACCCCACATCCCGGTTCGGACTCCTCCCCGCCCTGCTCGCCCGCCCGGCGCTGCGCTACGGACTGTGCATACTGGCGACCGCCGCGGCAGGCGTCACCCTCTTCGAGTTGCTCGACATGCCGCTGCTCAAGCGCATCGGCATGCCCCATGAGTTTTGCTACCTGCGCGACCCCCGGCTGGTGTGGCTGCACGTGGTGTGCGATTTCCTGATCGGCGCGGCCTACACCTCGATCTCCTTCACCCTCGCCTGGCTCGTTTACAAGGCCAGCCGCGGCCTGCCCTTCAACTGGATCCTCCTCGCCTTCGGCCTGTTCATCGTAGCGTGCGGCTTCACCCACTTCATGGAGGTCTGGGTCGTCTGGCACCCGGTCTACTGGCTGTCGGGCTACATCAAGGTCGTGACCGCCGCGGCCTCCGTCGCCACCGCCATCGTTCTGGTGCCCCTGGTGCCCCGCGTGTTGCGACTCGTCGCGGACGCGCGCCAGGGCGAGAAACGCCGCCTGGAGGTCGAGCAACTCAACCAGGAACTCGAGCGCTTCAACTACTCGGTCGCCCACGATCTGCGCGCGCCGCTGCGCGGGCTCACCGCCTTCACCCGCATCTTGGTCGAGGACCACTCCCGCGAGCTTTCGCCCCAGGCCCGCGACTACCTCAACCGCATGCAAAACTCGGTCGGGCGCATGGACGCGCTCATCACCGACCTGCTCAAATACGCCACCATCGGCCGGCAGGAGCTGCGCCTCGAGGCGGTCGCGCTCGACGAAATCCTGCGCGGGGTGCGCTCCATCATGGACGGCGAGATCGCCAGTCGCCGCGCGGAGATCGTCGCGCCCGCGCCGCTGCCGACCGTGCTGGGCGACTCCCTCCTGCTTCAGGTCGTTTTCCAAAACCTCATCGCCAACGCCATCAAGTTCGTCGGCCCCGGCGTGACGCCGCGCGTCGAGGTGACGGCCGCGACGGACGAGGAGGGCGTCACCGTCTCCTTCACCGACAACGGCACCGGCGTGCCGTCCGCCGCCCGGAGCCGCATCTTCGGGCTCTTCGAGCGCCTCCACTCCCGCGAGCCGGGCACCGGCATCGGCCTCGCCATCACCCACCGCGCCGTCGAGCGCCTCCACGGCCGCATCGGCGTCGAGGACGCCTCCCCGGGCCCGGGCAGCCGTTTCTGGGTGCGTCTGCAACCCGCGCCCGACACCCCGGCGAGGACCGCGCGCTAAAGGCGAAAGCGCATTGGCCGTTGGACATCGGCCGCCGGGCGTTGCAGCGTAGACGTTCGCATGCGTCCCGGCCTCGAAACCCGTCCCGATTTTCCCGTCCTCGCCCAACAGGTGAACGGCAAACCGCTCGTTTATCTCGACAGCGGCGCCACCTCCCAAAAGCCCCGCCAGGTCCTCGCCGCCGTCGACGCCTACTACGAACGGGACAACGCCAACGTCCACCGCGGACTCCACGCGCTCTCCATGCGCGCCACCGAGGCGTTTGAGAAATCCCGCGCGCGCATCGCCCGCTTCGTCGGCGCCGCCGACCCCGCCGAGATCGTCTTCACCCGCGGCACCACCGAATCGGTCAACCTCGTGGCCGCCTCCTGGTGCTCCGCCAATCTCCGCCCCGGCGACGAGATCCTCCTCACCGAGATGGAGCACCACTCGAACATGGTGCCCTGGCAGCTCGCCGCCGCCCGCGCCGGCGCCACCGTGCGCTACCTGCCCGTCGCCGGCGCCGACGCCGAGCACGGGCTCGACCTCGACCGCCTCGACGAGTTTCTGACGCCCAGGGTGAAGCTCTTCGCCTTCACCCACATCTCCAACACCCTCGGCGTCGTCAATCCCGCCGCCGAGCTCTGCCGTCGCGCCCGCGCCGTCGGCGCCGCCACCCTGATCGACGCCGCCCAGTCCGTCGGCCACGAGCCCCTCGACGTTCAAGCCCTCGGCTGCGATTTCCTCGTGTTCTCCGGCCACAAGATGTGCGGACCCACCGGAATAGGCGTCCTCTACGGCCGCAAGGCGCTCCTCGACGCCATGCCCCCCTACCAGGGCGGCGGCGGCATGATCGAGAACGTCGAGTTCTCCGGCTCCACCTTCAAGCCCGCCCCCGAGCGCTTCGAGGCCGGCACGCCCGACATCGCCGGCGCCATCGGCCTCGCCGCCGCCTGCGATTACATCGACGGCATCGGCCGCCCCGCCATCGCCGCGCACGACCACCGCCTCGGCGAGCTCGCCCGCGCCGCGCTCGAAGAGCTGCCCGGCATCCGCGTCCTCGGCCCCCGCGCCGGCTCGCCCCGCGCCGGCATGGTCAGCTTCGCCTTCGCCAACATCCACGCGCACGACGTCGTCACCGTCGCCGACCAGCAGGGCGTAGCCCTCCGCGGCGGCCACCACTGCAACATGCCGCTGATGAAAAAACTCGGCCTGCCCAGCACCGCGCGCGCGAGCTTCTACCTCTACAATACCGAGGAGGAGGTCGCCGCCCTCGCCGCCGCCCTGCGCAAGGTCGTGAAGTTTTTCGGCTGAGGCGCCGCGCCCGCTCAGCCGGAGACCAGCTTGATCAACAGGTAGATCACCACGGCGCCCACGAGCCCGCCGCCAAACACCAGATAAAGCAGCGACCAGCCGATGGCGCCGCGCCGGGAATACGTTTTCAGGGAGGAGTTCATTCCGCATTTTAACCCCTTGCGCCCCCCGGCGGCACCGGCCCGCTCCCCGCGCGAGCCATAGGCCGCGCCCCCAAAGCTTTTCCTTGGCCCGCCCGCCTACCCCGCCCAACTTCGGGCCGTTGCTTCATGCCTCTCCGTCATCTGCTTTCCCAAAATCGCGCCTGGGCCCAGTCCATCACCCAGCGTGATCCGAATTTTTTCAGCACCCTCTCCCACCAGCAGACCCCGCAATACCTCTGGATCGGGTGCTCCGACAGCCGCGTGCCCGCCAACGAAATCATCGGGCTGCTCCCCGGCGAGGTCTTCGTCCATCGCAACATCGCCAACGTCGTCGTCCACACCGACCTCAACTGCCTCTCCGTCCTCCAATACGCGGTCGACGTGCTGAAGGTGAAACACGTCATGGTCGTCGGCCACTACGGCTGCGGCGGCGTCCGCGCCGCCCTGCGCTGCGACCGCGTCGGCCTGGCCGACAACTGGCTGCGCCACGTGCAGGACGTCCGCAGCCGCCACGACGCCTGCCTCCACGGCCTCCACGGCGAGGAGACGCAGGTGAACCGGCTCTGCGAGCTCAACGTCATCGAGCAGGTCTCCAACGTCTGCCAGACCACCATCGTGCGCGACGCCTGGGAACGCGGCCAAAACCTCCTCGTCCACGGCTGGATCTACGGCCTGAAGGACGGCCTGCTCCGCGATCTCAAGGTCAGCGCCGCCAGCGCCGCCGAATCGGAAACCGCCTACAAGGCCGCCCTCGCCGCCCTTGGCGAGTAGGCCGGCCGCCCCCGCCTCGCGCGCGGCCGCCGCCTCCGCGCCACAACCGCGCCCGCCGCCCGGCCCCATGCCCCGCCTCGCCGCGCTGTTCCTGCTCCTGCTCTCGCTCGCCGCCGCGGCCTTCGCCCACGGGCTGCAATTCACGCGCCTGTCCCTCTCCCTCGCCGCGACCGAGGCGGAGCTCCGCATCGAGACCGATCCCGTCCGCCTCCTCGGCGACCGCGAGGTCTGGCGCGCCTTGCTCCTCGCCCCTCCCGCCGACCGCAACGCGCGCCTCGCCACGCTCGCCCCCGAAGTGCTCGCCGACCTCGCGCCCGCCTTTTCCCCGCCCGGCTCTCCCTGGCGCCTCGTCGCCACGGCTACGGAGCCCTACGACGCCGCGCAGTTCGACGCGGCCGGCCACGTCTGGCCCGTCGCCTTCGTGTGGCGCGCCGCGCCGCCTCCCGCCGCCTCGGGCGCGCTCTTCGCCGTCGCCAGCCGCCCCGAAGCCCGCGTGGTTTTCCCCGTCGCCTGCACCCTGCTCCGCCCGGAAGGCAACGGAGCCCTCACCCGGTGGATCGAGACTCCGGGCGCGGCCATTCGCCCCTTCGCCGTTCCGGCCGCGAGCGCCGCACCCGCCGCGAACTCGCCGACGGAAGCGACGCGCGACGAAACCTTGGGCGCGACCATCGTCGCCCACCTGCGCCTCGGCTTCCTGCACATTCTGCCCCGGGGCGCCGACCACATCCTGTTCGTCCTCGGCCTCTTTTTTCTCGGCGCGGGCTGGCGCGCGCTGGCCGCGCAGATCGGCGTCTTCACGCTCGCGCACACCACCACCCTCGGCCTGGCCGCGGCGGGCATCGTGCGCGTCTCGCCCGCGGTGGTGGAGCCGCTGATCGCCCTCTCGATCGGCTTTATCGCGCTGGAGAATATTTTTCGCCCCCGGATCGGCCCGGGACGGCTGACCGTGGTCTTCGCCTTCGGCCTGCTCCACGGCCTCGGCTTCGCCGGCGCGCTGGCCGAGCTGGAGCTGCCGCGGGAGCATTTTTTGTCCGCCCTGCTGGCCTTCAATGTCGGCGTCGATTTCGGCCAGCTCGCCGTGCTCGCCCTCGCCTTCGCCACCGTCGGCTGGTTCCGCGCCCGCCCTTGGTATCGGGCCAAGATCGCAGTCCCCGCCTGCTCCCTCATCGCCGCGACCGGCCTCTACTGGACGTTGGAGCGAGTGTTTTTCTGAGCCACCCGACGGCTTGCCCGACCGCCCGGCGCCCGCCACCGTCGCGGCGCCCATGTTCGAAAACGCCTTCCGCCGCATCGACGACGTCCTCTGGAAAGAAGCCGGCTGCACCACCGAGCTCGACTACACCGAGCAGACCTCCTGGCTCCTCTTCCTCAAATACCTCGACGGCCTCGAACAGGACCGCGCCGACGAGGCCGCCCTCTCCGGCAAGAAATACACCCCGCTCCTCGACGCCCCCTACCGCTGGGAAAGCTGGGCCGCGCCCAAAAAACCCGACGGCACGCTCGACCACCACCGCGCCCTCGTCGGCCCCGACCTCGTCGACTTCGTCGACCAGAAACTCTTCCCCTACCTCAAGGGTTTTAAGGCCAAGGCCGCCGGCCCCGACACCCTCGACTACAAGGTCGGCGAAATCTTCTCCGAGCTGAAGAACCGCATCCAGAGCGGCTACAACCTCCGCGAGATCATCGACGCCATCGACGGCCTCCGCTTCCGCTCCCAGACCGAAAAGCACGAGCTCTCCCACCTCTACGAGGCCAAGATCAAAAACATGGGCAACGCCGGTCGCAACGGCGGCGAATACTACACCCCGCGCCCCCTCATCCGCGCCATGATCCGCGTCGTCGCCCCGCGCATCGGCGAGACCATCTACGACGGCGCCGTCGGCTCCGCCGGCTTCCTCTGCGAGGCCCACGACTACCTCCTCGCCTCCAAAAAACTCACGACCCGCGACCTCGAACTCCTCCAGACCCGCACCTTCTACGGCAAGGAGAAGAAGTCCCTGGCCTACGTCATCGCGATCATGAACCTGATCCTCCACGGGATCGACGCGCCAAACATCGTCCACACCAACACCCTCGCGGAAAACCTCGCCGACATCCAGGAGCGCGACCGCCACGACGTCGTCCTCGCCAACCCGCCCTTCGGCGGCAAGGAGCGCGTCGAGGTGCAGCAAAACTTCCCCATTCGCACCGGCGAGACCGCCTTCCTCTTCCTCCAGCACTTCATCAAAATTCTGAAGGCCGGCGGACGCGCCGCCATCGTCATCAAAAACACCTTCCTCTCCAACACCGACAACGCCTCCGTCAGCCTCCGCAAAAAACTCCTCGCCGAGTGCGACCTCCACACCGTGCTCGACTGCCCCGGCGGCACCTTTCAGGGCGCGGGCGTAAAAACCGTCGTGCTGTTTTTCACCAAGGGCGCGCCCACCCGCAAAATCTGGTTCTACCAACTCGATCCCGGCCGCAACCTGGGAAAAACCAACCCGCTCAACGACGCCGACCTCGCCGAGTTCATCGAGCTGCAGAAAACCTTCGCAGCCGGCCCGCGTAGTTGGAGCGTTGATACGGCCGACATCGACCCCGCGACCTGCGACCTCTCGGTCAAGAACCCCGCCGGCGACGAAGTCGTCGCCCACCGCAGCCCGAGCGAAATTTTGGACGAAATCGCCGCCCTCGACGCCGAAAGCGCCGAGGTGCTGGCCGGAATCAAGGGGCTGCTATGAGCAAGGCAGCGGCGCAAATCACCACGACCGGCGGCCGAGAGGCCACCACCAGACATATTCCGCCAAAGCTCGCGCTGGCCGTCGGGATGCCATCATGCGAAGCGCCAAAAAATTGGAAGTGGTCGCAACTCACAAACCTCGCACGTCTAGAATCCGGCCACACACCCAGCCGCAAGCATCCCGAATGGTGGGGCGGCTCCATCCCGTGGATCGGAATCCGCGACGCTCGTGCTCATGACGGCCAAGAAATCCACGACACGGAAGAAACGACGAACAAATTGGGAATCGAAAACTCGTCGGCTCGCGTTCTTCCAAAGCACACCGTCTGTCTCTCTCGAACCGCTTCGGTAGGATATGTCGTGGTGATGGGTCGCCCAATGGCCACATCGCAGGACTTTGTGAACTGGGTCTGCTCTGGTCAGCTCGATCATAACTTCCTGAAATATCTCTTCATCTCCGAAGGCGAAAATCTCCTTCGATTTGCGAGCGGCTCTGTTCACCAGACCATCTACTTCCCGGAAGTTAAGGCCTTCCACATTTGCCATCCCCCGCTCCCCGAGCAGCAGCGGATCGTGGGCATCTTGGACGAAGCGTTTGCCGGCATCGCCACCGCCAAGGCCAACGCCGAAAAGAACCTCCAAAACGCCCGCGCCCTCTTCGAAAGCCACCTCCACGCCGTCTTCACCCACCGCGGCCCCGGCTGGGTGGAGAAGACTCTCGAAGAAATCTCCCGCGAATTTGGACGCGGCAAATCGAAGCATCGTCCTCGCAACGACCCAAAGCTCTACGGCGGCAAATATCCCTTCATCCAAACGGGTGACGTTCGAAATTCGACCCATGTCATCGAGACCTACAGCCAGACTTACAGCGAACTCGGCCTCGCACAGAGCAAGCTGTGGCCGACGGGAACGCTCTGCATCACCATCGCCGCGAATATCGCGGAGACCGGTATCCTAGGGTTCGACGCGTGCTTTCCTGATAGTGTGATCGGCGTCGTGGTGGATGAGAAACAGACGAGCACCAAGTTTCTCGAATACCTCCTCCAGAGCTTCAAAACTCGCCTTCAGGCTCTCGGCAAAGGCAGTGCTCAAGCCAACATCAACCTCGGCACCTTCGAGAATCAGCGTTTCCCGTTTCCGCCCCTTTCGGACCAGCCCGCCATCACCGCCCGCCTCGACGCCCTGCAAACCGAGACCCGCCGCCTCGAAGCGCTTTACGCGAAGAAACTCGCCGCGCTCGACGAACTCAAACGCGCCCTCCTCCACCAAGCCTTCTCCGGCCAGCTCTGAACGCCCCCCTCGTGAGGCCGGAATACGTAAATACTCGCATTCCACCCATTCGTTCGTTTCACAAGGAATTCGCATGGCCAACCCGATCCCGGACTTTGACCACAATCTTGTGCTGCCTCCGCACTTGGGAGACCCGCGCGACCGCAAGCAGCTATCGCCCTACCCATGCACCACGGTCGAACTCTGCCAGCGCTTCGGTATCTCCCTGCCACGCAGGGAAATTCTTCTCCGTTTTCTCGATTTCCGTGAGCAACTGCGCGCCGCGGGTATGACCGACTAGGCTTTCCAGTGGCTCGATGGTAGTTTCCTGGAAGACATCGAAACCCGTGAGAATCGCCCGCCTGCCGACTTGGATGTCGTAACGGTCTATTGGGGCTACGACGACATTCGACAGCAAGGGGTTGCGATGGCGCTACCGGAATTTGCCGATCCCGGTCTGGCGAAGGCGAACTACCACTTGGACCACTACCCTTTCGATGCCGGCTTCGATCCGCGCATGACTGTGGATCTGTCGCGGTATTGGATCCTCCTCTTTTCGCACAACCGGCTCGGAATCTGGAAGGGGATGCTTCAAGTTAACTTGAACACGCCCGCCGAGGACTCCCTCGCCCGACAAATCCTCCTCGCTGCCGCGCCATGACCACCCGCTCCCAACGAGAATTCCTAAAGGTGCAACTGCTGGAGACCCAGCATCTGCGCGAGCTGGCCGGCACCCATCCGCTGATGTCGCGAGCCTTCGCTTACCGCGAGGAAGAGCTTCGTGAAAAACTCGCCGCACTTCCTCCCGGCGCGAAAGAGCCACGCACGGTATTGTTCTTCTCCGGCGAGCCCGTCCAAGGATCGCTTGGAATCGACGCCAGTTTCGCCGGACGCGTGCTCGAGCCATTCCAAAGCATGGTCATGGCCGACTATGCTGACCGTTGGCATGGCGTCCTCGGTAGCCGCGGCCGGCTTGCGGGTGAACAGCAGTCTCGTCTGCTCCTCACCGCCTTGCCGCGAGGCTCCTTTGGCCTCGAACTCACCCGGGCACCGGACGATCAGTTATTTGGCGAGGATCAACTCGCGGACACGCTGTCTCACGTCACGCGTCTCGTGGAATCGGCCGCCCGCAGTGATGAGGACTTCGCCGCGCAGCTAGACGAAACAGCCCCGCGCGTGATCCAAAACCTAAAGGACTTCTTGGAGGTCGTGGCAAAAGGTCGCGCCGGGCTGCGCCTCGAGAGCGGCGATTTCCGCTGCACCATGACGCCAGTCGAGGCAAAGACCGCCTTCGATCGCGTTTCAGGCACGATTACTAACGATGAGACTCTGGAGCTCGGCGGAGTTTTCAAGGGCGCCCTGCTGGAATCGTGGCGCTTCGATTTCGTAACCGAGGAAGGCCACAGCATCAGCGGAAAAATCGACGAGAATCTCACCGAGGAACAGGTAGCCGAGCTGAACAAGCGCTTTTTCAACGAGCGCTGCGTGGGCACCTTTGAGAAGACGACCGTCCTTTTTCAAAATGGCCGCGTCCGCACCACGCACGTGCTAAAGGATCTTCGCGCGCGGTGATGAAGCCCGCTCCCGACCACGGACTGTCCGCCGCCACGCTGGCCGAGATCGCCCGCGTGCTGTCGGCTTTCCCCGAGGTCGAGCGCGCCATCCTTTTCGGTTCGCGCGCCAAAGGCGTGCAGCGCCCGGGCTCGGACATTGATCTCGCGTTGGTCGGCCCCGCTATCGATTGGCGCGTGGTTGGCCGCATCGAGGACGCCTTCGACGCCTCGTCCTTGCCCTACCGGTTCAGCCTGCTGCACCGAAATGCGGACACCCCTGCCGAGGTCGGCGCTCACATCGCTCGCGTGGGGCGGGAGATCTTCGTAGCCCCGGACGCAGCTGAAAAAACCGAGGCTCGCCTCGCGCAGCTCTGGACCAAGGGCGCCAAGGCGTGGGCGGACGTCCCCGACGCCGGTGCCTGGGTCGAAGAACAGCGCGGCGGTTGACGATATCAGGCGCTAATAAAGTCCGGACCACTACTCGGTCGGCGACATGTCCACGCTTTCGACACGTCGGCCGAACATGTCTAGAAATCGCTAAATTTTAGACACGTCACCTTGGACGTGTATAGGAAATCGGCCTTTTCTTTACACGTCGTCGCCAATGTGTATAGAAAACAGCCGTTTCCTTTACACGTGGCCGCGCTCACCGATCTTCCTTTGCCCGCTTCGGCCTCCTTGGAGACTCCCGAGGTGCTGCGCCAACTCGCGCGTTCCCACCGCCAACTGGCCGAACTCAAGGGCGTGGCCGGCTCCATCCCTAACGAAACCATCCTCATCGACACCCTTTCGCTTCAGGAGGCCAAGGACTCCTCGGAGATCGAAAACATTGTCACCACTGAGGATGAGCTTTTCCAGGGCGACCTAGCCGCCGCGCATTTCCCCTCGCTCGCCGCCAAGGAAGTGCACCGCTACGCCGCCGCCCTGAAGCTCGGTTTTCAGCGCGTCCGCACCCAGCGCTTCCTCCGTCTCGACGACGTGCTCGCCATCCAAGCCACGCTGCTCGAAAGCCGCGTCGGCCTGCGCACGATGCCCGGCACCGTGCTGCGCAACCAAGACACCGGCGCGGTCGTTTACACACCGCCCCAGGAAGGCGACGAAATCGTCCGCCTCATGGGCAACCTGCTGGATTATTTTCACGCCGACGAAGCCTCCTCCCATCTCGATCCGCTCGTCCGAATGGCGGTGCTGCACCACCAGTTCGAAAGCATCCATCCCTTCTACGACGGCAACGGTCGCACCGGCCGCATCCTCAACCTCCTGCACCTTGTGCTGCACGGCCTCCTCGATCTTCCCGTGCTCTATCTCAGCCGTTACATCGTGCGCAACAAGGCCGACTATTACCGGCACCTCCAAACCGTGCGCGACACCGGTGAATGGGCCGCGTGGGTGCTCTACATTCTCCGCGCCGTAGAGGAAACTTCGCGCCAGACCATCGCGCAGATTCAAGGCATAAAGGAGCTCATGCAGACCACCAAGCACCGGCTGCGGTCCGAGCTCCCTCGTCTCTACAGCCAGGATCTCGTCAACAACCTCTTCCGCCACCCCTACACGAAGATAGAGTTCGTGGAGCGCGATTTAGGAGTTTCCCGCCAGACCGCCACGAAGTATCTCTCCGATCTGACCGCCGCCGGCTTTGTGCAAAAGATGAAGCTCGGTCGCACCAATTTCTACGTAAACGAGCCGCTCTTCAAACTGCTCTCCAACTGACGCCATGAACGAAGCCGAGACGCGCGCCGAGCACATCGACCCCGCCCTGCGCGCGGCCGGTTGGGGCGTCGTCGAGGGCAGCCGCGTCCGCCGCGAAGTGCCCATCACCCTCGGTCGCCTCGAAGGCGCCGGCCGCCGCGCCAAGGCTCTCACCGCCGACTACGTCCTCGAATACCGCAACACCCGTCTCGCCGTCGTCGAGGCCAAGGCTTGGGACGAAGCGCTCACCGAAGGCCTCGCGCAGGCCAAAAACTACGCCGCCAAGCTCGCCGTCCGCTTCACCTACGCGACCAACGGCCAAGGCCTCTACGCCGTGGACATGCACAGCGGCGCCGAGGGCCAAGTCCCCGCCAACCCCGCCGCCGGTCCCGGCCCCGCGGGCGCTATGCCCTTCCCCACGCCCGACGAGCTCTGGGCCCGCACCTTCGCCAAGGAAAACGCGTGGCGCGACCGCTTCGCCGCCGTGCCCTTCGAAGACAAGGGCGGCTCGCACCCGGGGCGCTATTACCAAGACATCGCGGTCGAGCGCGTGCTCGCCGCCCTTGCCGAGGGCAAGCAGCGCATCCTCCTCACCCTCGCCACCGGCACGGGCAAGACCTTCATCGCCTTCCAGCTCGCCTGGAAACTCTTCCACGCCAAGTGGAGCCTCGCCCGCGAGCCGGTCCGCCGCCCGCGCATCCTCTTCCTCGCCGACCGCAACGTCCTCGCAAACCAGGCTTTTAACGCCTTCTCCGCCTTCGAGGAGGACGCCCTCGTGCGCATCTCCCCGGCCGACATCCGCAAGAAAGGCCGCGTGCCCAAGAACGGCAGTGTCTTTTTCACCATCTTCCAGACCTTCCTCTCCGGCCCGCCCCGCGAGGACGGCCAGCCCTCGCCCTACTTCGGCGAATATCCGCCAGATTTCTTCGATTTCATCATCATCGACGAGTGCCACCGCGGCGGCGCGAACGACGAAAGCACCTGGCGCGAGATCCTCACCTACTTCGCCCCGGCCGTGCAGCTCGGCCTCACCGCCACGCCCAAGCGTAATGAAAACACGGACACCTACGCCTACTTCGGCGAACCCGTTTTCATCTACTCGCTCAAGGAAGGCATCAACGACGGCTACCTCACGCCCTTCCGCGTCCGCCAGATCAGCACCACGCTCGACGACTACGTTTACACGCCCGACGACGTGGTGATGGAAGGCGAGGTCGAGCAGGGCCGCCGTTACGAGGAGAAGGATTTTAACCGCATCATCGAGATCCCAGCGCGCGAGAAGAAGCGCGTGGACCTCTTCATGCGCATGATCGACCAGCGCGAAAAGACCCTCGTCTTCTGCGCCTCGCAGGACCACGCGCTCGCCGTCCGCGACTACATCAACCAGATCAAGAAAAGCCCCGCGCCCGACTACTGCCAGCGCGTCACCGCCGCCGACGGCGCGCTTGGCGAGGAGCACCTGCGGGCCTTTCAGGACAACGAGAAGAGCCTGCCCACCATCCTCACCACCTCGCAGAAGCTTTCCACCGGCGTGGACGCCCGCAACGTCCGCAACATCGTCCTCCTGCGTCCGGTGAACTCGATGATCGAGTTCAAGCAAATCATCGGCCGCGGCACGCGCCTGTATGACGGCAAGGACTACTTCACGATCTACGACTTCGTGAAGGCCCACCACCACTTCGCCGACCCGGAGTGGGATGGCGAGCCGGTCGCGCCCGAGCCGCCCACCGAGCCGCGGCCCCCGCGCGGCCCCGGCCCCGAAGGTCCCGGCGGCGAGCCGCCAGGCGGTGGGAACACTCCGCCGCCGCGGCCGGCGAAGGTCAAAATCCACCTCGCCGACGGCAAGGCCCGCACGATCCAGCATATGGCGGTGACGAGTTTCTGGCACCCGGACGGCACGCCCATGTCGGCCCAGCAGTTCATGGAGCTGCTCTTCGGCAAGCTCCCCGAGTTTTTCCACGACGAGGAGGAACTGCGCACTATTTGGAGCGAACCCGGCACCCGCGCCGCCCTTCTCGACGGCCTGGCTGAGAAAGGCTTCGGCCGCGACCAGCTCGCGGAGATGCAGCGCATCATCGACGCCGAGGCCAGCGACCTCTTCGACGTGCTCGCCCACGTCGCCTACGCCCTGCCGCCGCTCACGCGCGAGCAGCGTGCCGCCAAGGCCAAGGTCGAGATCAGCACCCACTTCAACACCAAGCAGCGCGTGTTTCTCGACTTTGTGCTCTCGCACTACGTGCACGACGGCGTGCACGAACTCGCCCCCGAAAAGCTCCGCCCCCTCCTCCGCCTGCGCTACGGCGACTCCATGGCCGACGCCATCGCGGACCTTGGTTCACCCGCCGAGATCGGATCCACCTTCACCGGCTTCCAGCGTTACCTCTACGCCGAGGCTTCCTGAGCCCGTCCCGGCCGCCACCGCGCAATTTCCGCGCCCCCCCCGCCAAGCGGCGCGCAGCCCGCCCGCGCATTTTTTGGCACTCTGCGTGGTGCCTTTCGTCGACCTCAACGGCCCGGCGGACGGCTCACGAACATGCCCACCGCCGCCCCCTCCGCCCCGCTCGCCGCCGACGCCTCCAAGCTCACCGCCCGGGCCAATCCCGACTACGTCACGTGCGACGCCAACGAGGCTGTCGCCTCCGTCGCCCACCGGCTCAGCGAGTTCATCGCCATCTATCCGATCACGCCGTCCTCCCCGATGGCCGAGTCCTGCGACGAATGGTCCGCCGCGGGCCGGACCAACATCTGGGGCGAAGTCCCCAAGGTCGTGCAGCTCCAGTCCGAGGGCGGCGTCGCCGGCTCCGTCCACGGCGGCCTCCTCGGCGGCGCCCTCACCACCACCTTCACCGCCTCGCAGGGCCTCCTGCTGATGGTGCCCAATCTCTACAAGATCGCCGGCGAGCTCCTGCCCTTCGCGCTCCACGTCACCGCCCGCGCCCTAGCCGCCCAGGGCCTCTCCATCTTCGGCGACCACCAGGATGTCATGGCCTGCCGCCAGACCGGCTGCGCCCTCCTCTGTTCCAACAATCCCCAGGAGGCCCAGGACCTCGCGCTCGTCGCCCACGCCGCCACCCTCAAGGGCCGCCTGCCCGTCATCCACTTTTTCGACGGCTTCCGCACCTCGCACGAGATCGCCAAGATCGTCCCGCTCGCCGACGCCGTGCTGCGCGACATGATCGACCCCGAGGCCCTCGCCGCCTTCCGCCGCCGCGCCCTCTCGCCCGATCGCCCCAAGATCCATGGCACCGCCCAGAATCCCGACGTCTACTTCCAGGGCCGCGAAACGGTGAACACCTTCGTCGACGCCTTCCCTGGCGTCGTCTCCGAATACATGGACAAGCTCGCCGCCCTCACCGGCCGCAAGTATTCGCTGGTCGACTACCACGGCCACCCGCAGGCCGAGCGCGTCGTCGTCTGCATGGGCTCGGGCGTCGAGGCCCTCGAGGCCGCGGCCGATCACCTCAACGCCAACGGCCAGCGCGTCGGCGTGGTCTCCATCCGCCTTTTCCAGCCCTTCCCCGTCGAGGCTTTCCTCGCCGCTCTCCCTTCCACCGTCCGCACCCTCGGCGTGCTGGATCGCACCAAGGAGCCCGGCGCCGTCGGCGAGCCGTTGTTCATGTCGGTCCTCTGCGCGCTCTCCCGCGCCGAGGAGCCCCTCGCCGTCCCGCCCTCGCGCGTCTTCGGCGGCCGCTACGGACTCGGCTCGAAGGAGTTCACCCCGGCCATGGCCGAGGCGGTCTTCGCCCACCTCAACTCCGCCCGCCCGCGCCACGGCTTCACCATCGGCATCCACGACGACGTCACCCACACCTCGCTGCCGTGGAACGCCGACCTCGAGCTCGAGGCCCCCGGCGTCCGCCGCTGCGTCTTCGTCGGCCTCGGCGCCGACGGCACCGTCGGAGCGAATAAAAACTCCATCAAGATCATCGGCGAGCAGACCGACTTCTTCGCCCAGGGCTACTTCGTCTACGACTCCAAGAAGTCCGGCTCCGTCACCGTCTCGCATCTGCGCTTCGGCCCCCAGCCCATCCGCGCCCCCTGGCTCGTCCGCCACGCCCAGTTCGTCGCCTGCAGCCAGTGGAGCTTCGTCGGCCGCCACGAGATCCTCGGCTACGCCGCGCCCGGCGCCACCCTGCTGCTCGATTCGCCGTATTCACCGGCCGAGACGTGGAGCCGCCTGCCGCGCGACTGGAAGCAGACCCTCGTCTCCAAAAAACTCCGCCTCTTCGTCATCGACGCCAATGGCGTCGCCCAGGCCGCCGGCATGGGCCGCCGCACCAACACCATCCTCCAGACCTGCTTCTTCGCCCTCTCCGGCGTCCTCCCGCAGGACGAGGCGATCAAGCACATCAAGAAGGCCATCGCCAAGACCTACGCCCGCAAGGGCGAGAAGGTCGTGCAGATGAACCACGCCGCCGTCGACGCCGCCCTCGCCGCGCTCCACGAGGTCGCGTTCCCCGCCGTTCTCGACGAGGCCGACTCCGCCCCCGCGCCCGACCGCTTCGCCGCCTTCACCGAAAAATTCCACCGCGACGTCACCGCCCGCCTGCTCGCCGGCGAAGGCGATCTCCTCCCCGTATCCGCCATCCCGCCCGACGGCGGCTGGCCCACCGCCACCACCAAGCTCGAAAAACGCTCCATCGCGCTCGAGCTCCCGCAGTGGGACTCCTCCCTCTGCATCCAGTGCAACAAGTGCGTCTTCGTCTGCCCGCACGCCGCCATCCGCGCCACCCACGCCTCGCCCGCCGACCTCGCCGGCGCGCCCGACACGCTCGCCACCGTCCCCTTCCGCTCCAACGAACTCCCCGGCCGCCGCTACCTCATCCAGGTCGCGCCGGACGATTGCACCGGCTGCTCGCTCTGCGTCCAGGTTTGCCCGGCCAAGGACAAGTCCAACCCGCGCCACAAGGCCCTCGACCTCGTGCCCGCAGAGCCACGCATGGCGCTCGAACGCAAGAACTGGGACTTCTTCGAAAGTCTCCCCTCGCCCGACCGCGCCACCCTCGATCTGACCACCATCAAGGGCAGCCAGTTCGCCAAACCTCTCTTTGAATTCTCCGGCGCCTGCGCCGGCTGCGGCGAGACACCCTACCTGAAGCTCCTCACCCAGCTCCTCGGCGACCGCCTCATCATCGCCAACGCCACCGGCTGCTCCTCCATCTACGGCGGCAACCTGCCCACCACGCCCTACTGCAAAGACGCCAACGGCCGCGGCCCCGCCTGGGCCAACTCGCTCTTCGAGGACAACGCCGAATTCGGCCTCGGACTCCGCCACGCCGCCGACCGCCGCCACCTCTCGGCGCGCGATCTCCTCGGCAAACTCTCCGCCAAGCTCGATCCCGACCTCGTCCGCGAGCTCGAGTCCGCCCTCCCCACCAACGAATCCGACCTCGCCGACCGCCGCGCCCACATCGCCCGCCTCAAGGTCGCCCTCGAGGACCTCGCGCCGGGCTGCCCCGACGCCGCCCGCCTCCTCCTCATCGCCGACGACCTCGTGAAAAAATCCGTCTGGATCGTCGGCGGCGACGGCTGGGCCTACGACATCGGCTACGGCGGCCTCGACCACGTTCTCGCCTCCGGCGCGAACGTGAAGATCCTCGTCCTCGACACCGAGGTCTACTCCAACACCGGCGGCCAGTCCTCCAAGTCCACGCCCATGGGCGCCGTCGCCAAGTTCGCCGCCGGCGGCAAACCCACCGGCAAGAAGGACCTCGCCCTCCTCGCCCTCCATTACGGCCACGTCTACGTCGCCCGCGTCGCCTTCGGCGCCAAGGACTCGCAGACCCTCCAGGCCATCCGCGAGGCCGAGGCCTTCGACGGCCCCGCCCTCGTTATCGCCTACAGCCACTGCATCGCCCACGGCTACAACCTCGCC
>JAIXVY010000091.1 GCA_027482505.1 Opitutaceae bacterium
AGCGTCCGGCGGGCAGGCCCTCGATCTCGCCCTCGCCGAGGTCGATGTTTTCGGCGGTCACGACCACGCGGCCGTCGGCCGGGACGGGCATGGCCTGGATGGCGTTGATGACGAGGTTTTGCACGACCTGCAGGATCTGGCCCTTGTCGACCTCGATGGCGGCGAGATCGGGCGCGGCCTCGACCTTGACGACGACGGGGCTGCCGGCGGCGGCGATGCGAACGGCGTTTTGGAGCAGATCCGCCGGGGCCACGACCTGGCGTGCGGCGTGCGAGCCGGCGCCTTTGGCAAAGGTGAGCAGCTGGCGGGTGAGTTGCTTGGCGGCGAGGCAGGCCTGCTCGGCGGCGTCGAGTTGGTTGAAATCGCGGTTGTCCTTGGCGGTGGAGACGCCGCCGAGGATGGTGGTGAGCAGGTTGTTGAAATCGTGGGCGATGCCGCCCGCGAGCAGGCCGAGGGACTCGAAACGGTTGGCGCGAACGAGCTCCTCGGGCGTGAGGCGCATTTCCTCCGGATCGCGGAAGGCGACGACAAAGCCCGCGAGGGCGCCCGTCTCGTCGCGGGCCTCGCGCGCGGTCCAAACCACGGGCCGGGGTTGTTCCTCGGCGGAGCGCGGGGCGAGGGAATGCAGGTCGATAAGGCGAGGCGGGGCGGATTCCGCCGCGGCGGAATCGTTTAGCGCCACATCGACCGCCTCTTCGGCGGGGCGTCCGTCGGCGCGGTGCACGAGCACAAGGACCTCGGCCAGCGGACGACCGGCGGCTTCGACGGAATCGGTTCCCAGCAGCGACGCGGCCTTGGGGTTGAGCGCGACGACGCGACCGCGCGCGTCGGTCATGATAACGCCCTCGGCCACCGCGCCCAGCGCGGCCCGGACCAACTCGGGGCATGGTGCCCCGGGGGCTGCGCCGGGCCGGGCGAGAGGCAGCGCGTATCCGGTCACGCGCCTGAGTTCGCCACGTCGGTTGGCCTCCCGTTGATAGCCGAGGAGCACGGGAACGGGCGCGCCGCGCGCGGGCCTCAGTTCAAGCATGCGCCGGCCCTCGTCGGTATCGGCGTGCGATGCGGAAAAAATCTCGGCCAGGCCGGCCGAGGCCAGTTCCGACGGAAGGGCGCGGAGCAGCGGTTCGGGCTCGGCCAGGGCGGCATCGTTTTCGTCGGCCGTGGTGCCCAGCAGACGATGCCACGCGGCGGAAAACCAGTGCTGGCGCGCCGTGAAATCCAGATCGAAGGCTGCGAGACCTCCCTGGGTGGAGAGGCGCTGGAGGCGCTCGTCGTTCACGAGGCTTATTTCCTCCAGTTCCTTGCGCTCGGTGATGTCGAGGTGCAGGCCCGACACGCGCTGGAGGGCGCCTTCGGGCCCGAAAACGCGAATGCCCACGCATGCCACCCAGAGGTAGCGTCCGTCGCGATGGCGGAGGCGATACTCCACGGAGAAAGGGCGAGCCCCGGCGGGTTGGCGGCGCGGAGCGTGGTCGGGCGCGGCGGCGGTGTCGTCCGGGTGGACCAGCCTGCGCCAGGTGGCGAGGGTGTCGGGCAGCTCGTGCTCGGTGTAGCCGAGCATGCGCTTCCAACTCGCGGAGGTCAGGATTTCGCCGGTGTCGAGGCGGAGGTCGAAAAAGCCGACCGTGGAGCGCTGGGCGAGGAGCGTGATGGCCTCCTGCATCGGATGGGACGGCGCGGCGGGCGCGGCGCCCGGATCGGGCAAGGCGACGAGCGTGGCTATCCAGCCGCGATCCTCGTCGACGGCGATCGGTTCCAGACGCAGGTGAAGGGGGCGCGCGGAGGGCGCGCGGGGTTGGATGGATTGCGGGCGCGCCCCGGCCGCGCCGCGCAGGGCTTCCCACTGGATGGCCAGCATGGCCGGGTCCGAGGACAGGAACTCAAACTGGAGGCACTCCACGAAAAGGCGTCCGCGCAGGGCGTCGGGCGTCTCGCCCAGGGCGGCGGAGGCGGCGGCGTTGGCGGTTTGTATCCGGCCCTCGGGGTCGAGCAGGAGGACCGCGGGAGCCTCGGTCGTGGCGAGGTTTGCCATGGGCTTGCGTCAGCCAAGGCAAGGCCACGGCTCGCGTCGAGACTGGAAGTCACGATTAACGAGCCTGAACGGACCGGGCGCAGGCGGGCCTTGCGCTTGATTGGACCCGCATGCGCGCGGGCCTTCGGCTAGGCTCAGTGCGCGGCGAGAGTCTTGGCGGACTCGGAGCGCTGCATGGCGGTCGGAGTTTCCCCGCCCAGCCAACGATGCACGCGGCCGGCCAGGAAATCGATGAAGGGCGGCTGATCGTTCAGGCAGGGCACGTGATGGAAGAACTCTCCGCCCGCGTGTTCGAACTGCTCTTTGCCCTCGCCGGCGATCTCCTCGAGGGTTTCCAGGCAGTCGGAGACGAAAGCCGGGGTGAACACGAGGAGGCGTTTCTTGCCCTCCTTGGGCAGGCGCTCGAACTCATGGTCGGTGTAGGGCGACAGCCAGGGCTCTCCGGCGAGACGCGACTGGAAGGAGATGGACCACTTGCCGTCGGCCAGGCCGGCGCGCTTCACGAAGGCCTGGGTGGTTTTCACGCATTGGGCCTTGTAGCACATGGCATGGGCGGCCGAGCAGCTGTTGCAGCAGTCGGGCGCGATCGTGCAGTGGGAATGCGAGGCGTCGCCGACGCGCAGGTGGCGCACCGGGATGCCGTGGTAGGAGAACAGGACGAAGTCGTGCGGGTTGTTTTCGAGGTGCGGCTTGGACACCTGGTAGAGCGCCTCGATGTAATCGGCGTCTTGGTAGAAGGGCTGCACGCAGTGCATCTTCACCTTGGGCGCGTGGACCTTGGCCTCCGCTTGAACCTTCACCACGACGGTCTCCCACGAGGACATCGCGTAATGCGGATACTGCGGGATGAGCAAAAGCTCCTCGATGCCGGCGGCGGCTATGGCCTGAAGCACGCTCGGGATGCTCGGCGTGCCGTAGCGCATGGCGAGAAACACGGGCGTGTCGGGGCCGAGCGCGGCGACGAGTTTCTTTTGAACGCTCATCGAGGTGAGGACGAGCGGCGAGCCTTCGGGGCGCCAGATCTCCTTGTAGGCCTCGGCCGACTTGGGCGCGCGGGTGGGGACGATGATGCAGTTGACCAAAAATTTCGCCAGCCAGCGGGGCTTGAGGTCGATGACGCGCTCGTCGCCGAGAAACTCGCGCAGATAGCGGCGGACGTCGGGGACGTCGGTGGAATCGGGGGAACCTAGGTTGACGAGGAGGACGGCGCGCTTGGGCTGGGACATGGGAGAGCCCACATGGGGCGGGCGAGGGGGGCTTTTGTCAAACGGCGGACGCAGGAGCCCGGAAGGCGCGCCAGGCAAACGCAAGGTCCTCGCTTTGCGGACTTGCCGCGACAAAGCCGAGGGGTCCAAATCCGCCAGCCCCCGATGACACCCCGATCGCAGTCCGCGCGGCACCGCCCCCTTGCCCCGGGCGAGGCTTGTTTTTCCGGCTTTCGCCGGCCGTGGAACGTGTCCGCGGCCCACCGCCGATGAGCGACGCGACCGCCCAGCCCTTTCCCGACGGTTCCGGCCCGGCGCCACGCCCCCGCGGCGAGTCGGAGAAATCCGCCGTCCCCCCCGCCGCCCATAACACGCAGACGGGCTCCGCGCGCTGGCAGGCCCCGGCGGCGGAGCAGCTCGCCGACTCGTTTCCCGGGCTGAAGGTCTCCGCGCTGGCCGCGGTCGGCGGCATGGGCGCGGTTTATCGCGCCGAGCAGAGCCGCCTGGGACGGACGGTGGCGGTGAAAGTCCTGCCTACCGCGGCCGCGCCCGACTCCGACGCGCGTGATCGTTTCGAACGCGAGGCCCGAATACTGTCCGGCCTGAATCATCCGCACATCCTGCACATTCACGACTTCGGCGCGCTGCCCGACGGCACCTTGTATCTGGTCACGGAATGGGCCGGCGGAGGCGATCTTTCCCGTCTACTCAACCACGAGGCGCATGCTCCGGCCCGCGTGCTCGCCTGGGTGAAGCAAATCTCCGCCGCGCTGGACGCGGCGCACGCGCGCGGAGTCATCCACCGCGACCTCAAGCCGCCCAATGTGCTGGTGCACGAGGACGGCCGGCTGACGCTCGCGGATTTCGGCCTCGCGCACGCCGCGGGCGGAGGCTTCACCGCCGCCCTCACGCTGCCGGGCGCGATCTTCGGCACGTTTGAATACATGGCGCCGGAGCAAATGGAGTCGGCCGGGCACGCCACGCCCGCGACCGATCTCTACGCGCTTGGCGTGATGACCTATCAGATGCTCACCGGTCGCGTGCCTCGCGGGGCCTACGCCCGGCCGTCCCGCCTCGTGCGCGTGCCCCCCGAGGTCGACGGCGTGCTGGACTCGGCGATGGCGAGCGATCCGGCGCGGAGGCCCAAATCCGGCGCGGACTTCGCGCAGGCGCTGGAACGCGCCTTGCTCGCGCCGGTGCGGCGGCGCCAGCGGCAGTTGATCGGCCTGGGTGTCGCGCTCGTGGGGCTGGCGCTAGCCTGGGCCCGGGCCGAGATCATCCGGGCGGAGCGCGAGGCGGCCGCGGCGGAGGCCCGTTTGGCCGCCACGCTGGCCGAGCAGCGCCTGGTGGAAATGCGCCGCGCCCTTCAGGCCGCCACCGAGCGCCGCCCGGCCGAAGAGTTCGACGCCCCCGCCGAGCCGCTCGATCTGCGGCTGAACCCCTTTGCTTCGCCTCCGGCCGCGACCTCGGGGGAAACGGCTCCGGCCGCGCCGGCGCCGGAGCCGGCCGCCAAGTCGGATACTGTCGTCGCGCCATCCGAAGCGACGCCCGCCGCCAGCGCCGAACCCGCCGCACCGGTCGAGCATGCGAAATTGGAATCCGCCGCGCCGCCTTGGATCTGGGTGATTTCCGACGTCAAGCCGGCGACCGACGCCCTCGCGGGCGAGTGGCGCGTCAGCCGGGGCGAGCTCGTCTCCGGCGAGGGGCTTTGCGTGTTAACCCTGCCGGTGCGCCTCGCGATCAATTACGACGTCGCGATCGAGTTCACCCGTAATTCGGGCCAGAACTCGATCGCGGTTTTTGTGCCCACTCTCTCCGGC
>JAIXVY010000002.1 GCA_027482505.1 Opitutaceae bacterium
ACCCTCGTCGCCAACGCCCCCGGCGCCAACGCCTCCTTCCGCGACGCCGGCGAACGTGTCGTCGTCCTCGGCCGCGACAGCCTCAACGCCTCCGTCACCCTCTCCCTCGGCACCGGCAACCTCGTCATCGCCGCCGCCGACCGCTTCGAAAACCGCACCGGCGCGACCAACCCGTTCCGCTTCGCCACCGTCAACCCCGGCCGCTGGCTCGTCTATTCCACCACGCCCAACCAGACCGGCGCGCCCGACGCCGCCAACCTTCAGGCCGACCTCGCCACCGCCGGGCGCGATTGGGTTCACTACAATCGCACCTTCAACCCCGCCGCGCCCATCCCCGCCGGCCTTCCCGCCGGCGATGGCTTTCTCTACACCGTCCAGCCCACCGTCGGCGTCTCCGTCGGCAACGCATCCCTCACTTACGGCCAGGCCTTCACCTCCGCCCCCCTCTCCCTCGGCACCGTCAGCGTGGGCGGCTCCCCCGTCACCGCCGCCACCTTCGGTCTCGCGCTCGACTCCGCCGCGCTGGCCAACCTCGTCAACGTCGGCCTCGCCAACACCGTCTCGATCAATTCCGCCAACGGCTTCGCCAACGCCGGCACCTACGTCGGCGGCATCACCGCCGCCGCCAAACCTTCCGTCACCACCGGCTCCGTCTTCGGCGTCGCCGTATCCACCTCCGGCGCGGGCACCCTCACCGTCGCCAAAAAGACCCTCGATGTCCGCCCGGCCGACGCCACCCGCGTCTACCGCGACGCCAACCCGGCCTTCGTCGCCAACTACACCGGCTTCGTCACCGGCGACACCGCCTCCGTGCTCGACCTCCCCGTCAGCCTCACCAGCTCCGCCACGGTGACCTCCGACGTCGGCGGCTACCCGATCACCGCCTCCGGCGGCTCGGACAACAACTACGCCTTCAACGTCACCGGCACGGGTCTGCTCACCGTCACCCCGCGCGACCTCGCCCTCACCGGGCTCTCCGGAGTCAACCGCGTCTACGACGCCACGCGCTCCGCCACCTTTGCCGGCGCGCCGACCATCACGCCCCTCGGCGGCGACTCCGTCACCCTCGCCGGCGCGCTCACCGCCACCGCCTCCTTCGCCACCCCCGACGTCGGCGCCAACAAGCCGCTCACCTTCTCCGGCTACTCCCTCGCCGGGGCCAAGGCCGGCAACTACCGCCTCGTCCTCCCCACCACCGTCACCGCGTCCGTCACCCCCGCCACCCTGACCCTCGGCGGCCTCTCCGTCCTCGACCGCGACTACGACCGCACCTTCGCCGCCGCCCTCACCGGCACCGCCAGCGTCACGCCCTTCGGTTCCGACCGGCTCAGCCTCAGCGGCACCCCATCCGCCCGTTTCGCCGATGCCAACGCCGGCGTCGCCAAACCCGTCACCGTCACCGGCCTCACCCTCACCGGGTCCGCCGCCGCCAACTACGTCCTCTCCACCTCCGGCCTCACCGCCACCATCCGCCCGCTCGCCCTCGACGTCACCGGCCTCTCCGCTCTCGACCGCGTTTACGACGCCAGTCTGGTCGCGCCGCTCTCCGGCACCGCCGCCGTCACTCCGCTCGCCGGCGACACCGTCACCGTATCCGGCGCCGCCGCCGGCGCCTTCGCCGACCGCCATGTCGGCACCGGCAAACCCGTCACCGTCTCCGTCGCCGGTCTCTCCCTGTCCGGTTCCGCCGCCGCCAACTACGTCCTCCGCGCCCCCGCCGGCCTCACCGCCGACATCACCCCCGCCGCCCTGGCCGTCACCGGCCTCGCCGCCGTTTCCCGGGTTTACGACGCCACCCGCGCCGCCGCCCTCTCCGGCACCGCCGCCATCGCCCCCTTCGGCGTCGATGACGTATCCATTGCTGGGATACCGATCGCCACCTTCGGCGACAAACACGTCGGCGCGGCCAAGCCCGTCGCCGTCGCCGGCTTCACCCTCGCCGGGGCCAACGCCGCCAACTACGCCCTGGTCCAGCCCGCCGGCCTCTTCGCCGACATCACCGCCCGCCCGCTCACCGTAGGCGGCTTCGTGGTCAACAACCGCGTTTACGACACCACCACCGCCGCCACCGCCACCGGCACGCCCGTCTTCGGCGGCATCCTCCCCGACGACGACGCCACCATCGACGCCTCGGCCGTCTCCTTCGCCTTCGCCGACAAGCACGCCGGCCTCGACAAACCCATCGTCCTCTCCGGCCTCGTCCTGACCGGCGCCGACGCCGCCAACTATGACCTCACCGGCGCCCGGGGCCTGACCGCCACCATCACCCCCGCGCCCCTCACCGTCACCGGCGTCACCGCCCTAGACCGCGTTTACAACGCCACCCCGACCGTCGCCCTCGCCGGCGGCGTGCTCTCCGGCGTGCTCGGCGACGACTCCATCGTCTTCTCCACCTCCGGCGCCATCGGCACGCTCGCCGACAAGTCCGCCGGCGCCGGCCGCGCCGTCACCGCCTCCGGCTTCGCCATCTCCGGCCCCGCCGCCGCCCACTCCCCCCCCCCCCAGCCCGCCGGCCTCACCGCCACCATCTCCCGCGCCACCCTCAACCTCGTCGGCCTCTCCGCCGACAAGACCTACGACGGCCTCGCCACCACCACGCTCTCCGCCACCGGCCTCGACGCCGTCTTCGCCGCCGACGACGTTTCGCCCGACTTCTCCGCCGTCACCGCCGCCTACGCCGACAAGCACGCCGGCGTTTCCCGCCCCGTCTCCCTCGCCGGTCTCTTCGGCCTGGCCGGCGACGACGCGGCCAACTACGTCCTCACGCAGCCCGTCTCCCTCACCGGCACCATCGCCCGCCGCGGCATCACCGTCTCCGGCCTCACCATCGCGGACAAGACCTACGACGGCACCCGCGACGCCACCATCTCCGGCACCGGCGCCTTCGGCGGCGTGCTCTTCGGCGACGACCTCGGCATCGACGTCGGCGCCATCGACGTCCGCTTCGCCGACGCCAACGCCGGCGCTCAAAAAACCATCTCCCTCTCCGGCGTCACCCTCTCCGGCCGAGACAAGGACAACTACACCGCCACCACCCCCACCGGCCTCACCGCCACCATCTTCCGCAAGGACGTCACCGTCTCCGGCCTCACCGCCCTCGACCGCGTCTACGACCGCACCCTCGGCGCCACCCTAACCGGCGCCGGTTCGCTCTCCGGCGTCCTCGCCGGCGAGTCCATCACCCTCGACGAGTCCGCCCGCGCCGCCGCCTTCGCCGACAAACACGTCGGCGAAGCCAAGCCCGTCGCCGTCACCGGCCTCGTCCTCCGCGACACCGCCACCGGCCTCGCGTCCAACTACCGCCTCGTCGCCCCCGCCCTCGCCGCGACCATCACTCCGGCCTTCGCCGACGTCGCCGGCCTGTCCGCCGTCAACCGCGTTTACGACACCACCCGCGTCGCCCCCCTCGCCGGCGCCGTCGCCCTGGACTTCGGCTCGCTGCAAAACGTCCTCGCCTCCGCCGAGTCCGTTACTCTCGCCGGCATCGCCACCGGCTCCTTCGCCGACAAAAACGCCTCCCTTACGCCCAAGTCCGTCACCGTCGCCGGCCTGTCCCTCGCCGGTCCCGACGCCCGCAACTACGTCCTGCGCCTCCCCGCCAATCTCACCGCCACCGTCTCCCGCGCCGACCTCCAGATCACCGGCGCGGCCATCGCGGACAAGACCTACGACGCCACCCGCGCGGCCAACTTCAGCGCCCTCGGCGCCGTCACGCCCCTCGGCTCCGACTCCATCGCGCTCGTCACCTCCGCCGCCACCGCCGAGTTCGACACCAAGAACGTCGGCACCGGCAAGGCCGTCGCCGCCACCGGCTACGCCCTCGCCGGCGAAGACGCCGCCAACTACCGCCTGCTCGACCCCGTCGGCCTGGTCGCTTCCGTCTCGCGCGCCGAGCTCCTGCTCTCGGGCGTCTTCGCCGATGATAAGGTCTACGACGGCACCCGCTCCGCCCCCCTGGGCGGCAGCCTTGCCATCGCCCCGTTCGGCTTCGACCTCGTATCCGTATCCGGGATACCGTCCGCCGTCTTCGCCGACAAACACGTCGGCCCCGCCAAGCCCGTCACGATCTCCGGCCTTTCCCTCGCCGGCGTCGACGCCGCAAACTACACCTTCGTCCTCCCCGCGCTCACCGCCGCCATCACTCCGCGCGAGACTCGCGTCTCCGGTCTGATCGCCGCCGACCGCGTTTACGACGGCACCCGCGTCGCCACCCTCTCCGGCGTCGCCATGCTCTCCAATCGCGTATCGGGCGACGACATCACCTTCGACCTCGCCGCCATCCGGGCGACCTTCGCAGACAAGAACGTCGGCCTCGACAAGGCCGTCACCCTCGCCGGCTCCGGCCTGCGTGGCACCGACGCCGCCAACTACGCCCAGGTCTTCCCCTTCGACCTTGTCGCAGATATCGCCGCCAAGGAGCTCTCCGTGATCGGCGCCGACGCCATCGATCGCGTCTACGACCGCACCCGCGCCGTCGCCCTCCAGGGCGGCGCCCTCTCCGGCGTCATCGTCGGCGATGCCGTCTCGCTCGTCACGTCCGCCGCGTCCGGCACGGTCGCCACCGTCGATGTCGGCAACAACAAACCCGTCGCCGTCACCGGTTACGCCCTCGCCGGCGCCGACGCCTCCAACTACACCATCACCCAACCCGCCGGCATCGACGTCGTCATCTCCCCGCGCTCCGTCGAAATCACCGGCGTTCGCGTCGCCGACAAGATTTTCGACGGCACCACCGTCGCCACCTTCAGCGGTGGCAACCTCTCCAACCTTGTCGCCGGTGACGACATCGCCCTCGACACCACCCGCGCCACCGCCGCGTTCGTCACCCCCGCCGTCGGTCTGAATAAACCCGTCGCCCTCTCCGGCTTCGCCCTCTCCGGCGCCGCCGCCGCCAACTACGTCCTCGGCTCCGCCCCGACCATCACCGGCAACATCCTCGCCGCCCTCAACATCATCACCGACATCGTCCCCGCCGAGGTCCTGCGCGCCTCCGCCTCCGACGCGATCGCCAAGCAGCGCGCCGCCCTCGTCGCCGCCGCCGCCGCCCGGCCCAACGCCGTCAACCTCACCGACTACACCGCCACCGCCTCCCTCCTCGCCGCCGGCGTGCCCGTCATCCCGCCCCTCCCGCCCGCGCTATTCGAGGACGCCAAGCTAGGCGGCCCGCTCAAAGCCTACGTCGATCAACTCGACTACGCCCGCGCCCTCGTCAAGGAGGCCGCCACCACCGCCGCCGCCTACCGCACCGCCGCCACCGAGATCAAAAACCTCGGCCAGCGGGCCAACTCCATCGCCCGCGAGCTCCAGACCGAACGCGATCTCCGCTCCACCCTCGTCACCCAGGTCAACCTCACCGCCGCCGAACTCGCCAAGGCCGACGCCAATCTCGCCAGCCTCGCCGAGGCCCGCCGTCGCATCGAGACCCTTACCAGCCAGGCCGCCGAGGCCAACCGCCTCGGCCGCGGCGCCGAGGCCGCCCAATACGCCAACCTCATCGCCGAGGCCCGCGCCCTCGTCGCCACCGAGCCCGCCCTCCTCGCCCAGCGCAACGCCCTCGCCGCCACCGACGAGAAAAACCGCGCCGAACTCGCCGCCAGCGAGAAAAAGGCCGCCGACCTCGCCGCCGAACAAACCCGCGTCGCCGAGGCCATCGCCAAATCCCAGACCGAGCTCGCCCGCCTCGAGCGCAACTCCAACGGCACCCGCGACACGGCCCTCCTCGTCACCGCCAAACTCGAGGCCGCCCGCGCCACCGCCGAGACCGAGGCCCGCGCCGCCGCCAAAGTCGCCGAGGACGCTCTCGCCAAGCTCAAGTCCACCCCCGTTCCCGCCGCCGTGCTCCCCACCGCGGCCGACATCGACAAGATCTTCGCCGAGAACCACTCGGTGACGCTCCAGAACCGCTACCCGCTCACCCCCGAGCGCTCCGCCCAGTTCAACAAGGCCCTCAACGACACCCTCGCCCTCGAACGCACCGTCCCCGCGCTCCAGGCCCGCGCCAAAGAACTCGATGACGCCGTTCGCTCCACCCGGCTCGCCAACCCCAACCTCGCCAACGCGGACGGTGTCTCCAAAGCCGTCGCCAACCGCTCGGCCGCCGAGATCGCCGCCATCGACTTCTCCACCCTCGATATCCCCGAGCGCCACGCCCTGCCCGACGGCGACTTCGCCGTCCGCCAGCTCAACACCTCCGCCAAGGCCCTCACCGATCGCCTCTCCAGCCTGGGTTCGCTCAACATCGTGACCGAGATCGGTGGCGGCCTTACCAACGTCACCCGCATTGACACCAGCGCGCCCGCCAACGTGGCCTACGACCCCGCGCGCCGGGTCGCGGACGTCGATCTCCCCACCACCTTCGCCCCCCGGACCGAGCAGGCGCTCAAGTCCGAGCTCATCCGCGCCGGCGCCCTGATGGATTTCAGCGACAACCCCCAGATCGCCGCCCTCCCCGTCGCCACCCAGCTCCAGCTCCAGTCCGCCCTCCGCGATTACGTCGCGAAAACCAAGGAAGGCTTCGACGCCAACGGCCAGGCGATCAAAAACCTCCACGACGTCGGCGGCGAGATCGCCACCATGCTCCTCATGGAGGCCTTTGAAACCTACGGCCTGGAAAACATCCCCGGCCTCGAGGCCTCCGTCGGCAAGAGCATCAGCGCCTTCACCCAAGGCCTCGCCAAGATCGGCGACGCCCGCAACCCCGAGGAAGGCATCAAGCAGCTCGGCAACGCCGTCGTCGACGCCGGCGGGGCCTTCGTCCAGGGCATGTCCGACACCTTCACCGGCGACAGCGATGCAGCCCGCAAGGAGAGGGCCGAAGCCAACGCCAAGGCCGCCGAGGAGCGCCGCCTCAACCTCTTCCGCGTCGCCTCCGACCTCATGAAACTCGAGACCGACCGCGTCGCCGCCGTCGCCGCCCGCGACCGCAACCTCGAGCAGACCAAACAACTCTACGTCACCATCGCCCAGCGCGACGAGGCCCAGCAAAAGCTCGCGGAAACCACCGCCGCCGCCACGGCCTCCCGCCGCGACATGCTCGCGACGACCGACCGCATCCTTCGCGACCAAGTCACCGAGACGATCACCGCCCAGGCCAACGAGGCCGGCCGGATACGCGCCGCCGAGGTCGCCGCCGCCGAGGCCAAGGCCGCCGAGCTCAAGGCCAAGTCCTCCGCCATCGCCGCCCTCAAGCCCCCCTCGTCCGCCGCCCTTGCCGCCGCCAATTCGATCCCCCCCCGCTGATTCCCGTTTCTTTCCTCCTCTTCCCACACATGTCTTCGCCCATCCGCGCCGCCGCCCTCGCCCTCCTCGCCGCCTCGGGGGCCGTCGCCCAGACCGCCACGCCCCCGCCCGCCCAGGTCCTCGGCCCGCGCTCCCCGCTCGAGACCTACGACGCGCCCGTCGCCAAGCCCGCTCCCGCCGGCCCCATCGACTTTCCCAAGCTCATCGCCGAGCCCGGCGCCAACGACGGCATGCAGATCGCCCCCGCCCTCGTCGGCCTCGACCTCGAGTTCGGCGGCGGCGGCGACGCCTCCACCGCCGCCGCGATCAATTCGTTCATCGCCACCTCCGGCCGCAGCAAAGTCCCGGCCAAAAGCGTCCCCGCCCTCCACGCCGCCCTCGCCGCCGTCCTCGCCAAATACCGCGACCTCCCGCTCACCCTCGGCGACGCCCGCTTCATCCAGCAGGACATCGCCGAGACCTACGCCGCCCAGGGCTTCCCCCTGCTCGCCGTCATCGTCCCGCCGCAGGAAATCGTGGGCGGCCGCCTCCGCGTCCAGATCAACGAGTTCTCCCTCGCCGCCTACAAGATCCAGTTCGGCGACGGCCAGGGCGCCTACGCCGAGAACGCCACCCACTGGAGCTCCGATGCCCGCCTCGCCCGCACCCTCGATCCGCTTCTCTCCGAGCCCATCCTCGCCAAGGCCTCGCTCGACGCGAAGGTGAAGCGCATCAACGCCAACCCCTACCGTCAGGCCCGCGTCATCTTCGAGCCCGGCGCCATCCCCGGCCAGTCCGCCGCCATCGTCCAAATCGACGAGAAGCGCCCCTGGTCCGTCCAGGCCGGCTACAACAACCACGCCACCAAGGCCTCCGGCACCGACCGCTACTCCCTCGGCGGCGCCTTCGGCAATCTCCCGCTCGAGGACCACCAGCTCTCCTG
>JAIXVY010000487.1 GCA_027482505.1 Opitutaceae bacterium
CACGATCTCCTCGGTGTCGCTGACCTCCTCGACGCGAAGGCCGAAGCGGCGCCGGTCGACGCGCAGCACGAGGATGTAGCCGGGGAGATCGGGCTCGGGCGGCGTCTGCCCGAGCAGCGTGCCGAGATCAAGGACGGGGATGAGTTCGTCGCGAAGGCGCACGACGCGGGCGCCGCCGATCACCTCGACGGGCCGGTCGGGCCCGGGGCGCACGATCTCGTCGAGGTTCAACTGCGGAACGGCGAAGCGCCGGCCGCCGCAACCGACGATGAGGGCGGGAATGATGGCCAGGGTGAGCGGCAGCAGGATGATGATCGCCGTGCCCTGCCCGAGCACGGACTGGATCTCGACGCGCCCGCCGAGCCGCTCGATGTTGGTCTTCACCACATCCATTCCCACGCCGCGACCGGAGACGTCGCTCACGACGGCCGCGGTGGAAAAGCCCGGGGCGAAGACGAGTTGCCAGGCCTCGGCGTCGCTCAGGCGCGCGGCCTGCTGCGCGGTGATGAGCCCTTTTTCCTCCGCCTTGGCCTTGAGGCGGGCGGGGTCGAGGCCGCGGCCGTCGTCGCGCACCTCGATCTGCACCCGGCCGGCGAGATGCGCGGCGGAGATGCGGATGCGGCCGAAAGGCGGCTTGCCCGCGCGTCGGCGCTCCTCGGGCGGCTCGATGCCGTGGTCGGCGGCGTTGCGCACCAGGTGGGTGAGCGGATCGGAGAGACCCTCGATCAAGGCGCGGTCGAGCTCGACCTCGTCGCCGATGATCTCGAGCTGGAGTTCCTTGCCCAGCTTTTGCCCTAGGTCGCGAACCACGCGGGTGAACTTGCCGAAAAGCCCCCCCACGGGCTGGAGACGCGCGCGCATGACGGTGCGCTGCAGATCGGAGGTGGCGTTGTTGATGCTTTGGACGACCGAGGCGAGGCCGTCGTGGGCCGCCTCGCGCCCGGAGGCGAGGCGAAGCAGCTGGTTGCGCCCCAGGACCATCTCGCCCGCGAGATTCATAAGCGCGTCGAGGGTGGAGACGGCGATGCGCACGGTTTCCTCCGCGCGGGCGCGCGAGGCGGAAGGCATCGGGTGGGCGGTGCCGGTGGGCACAGGCTCGGGCGCGGCCGCAGGCTCGGGCGTCAATGGCGCGACGGGGACGGCCGCGGCGGAGGGAACGGGCGCCGGCGCAAGAGAGGCGACGGGCGCCGGCGGTGCGGCCTTGAGCGAAGGCTGCGCCTTCAACCACTCCCGGAGCAAATCGGCTGGCGCCTGCACGAGTTGATCCTCCGGCAGGCCGAAGGCGCCGAGCAGGAGATCGGGCTCCATCGCGGTGGAGAAAAGCAGCGAGCACACGAGGTCGGAGGCGGGTTCGCCGCGCAGGCCGTCGCCGCCGATATCGGTGGCGGAATCGATCAGCGTGCCCAGCGATTCGACGTCGTGGAAATAGCCCAGGATGGTCTGGCCCTTGTCCTCGATGTCGGCGCGGAGGCGGACCTGGACAAGGTAGACGTTTTGCCCGTGGCGCAGGGCGTGGCGCACCAGCTCCGGATCGATGGAGAAGGCGCGCAGGTAAACGGGCAGCTCGGCGGCGCCGGGGCGCTCGGGCGGATCGGAGCGCAGCAGGGCCTGGAGCGCCTCGCGTTCGGGACGGGTGTCGACGGAGGCGGACTCGCCCGGCCCAGAGACGAGGAGTTTCAGCTTGTCGGTGGCGGAGAGGAACACGTCGACCAGGCCGGCGCCGACCTCCATCTTGCCGTCGCGCAGGAGCGACATGACGCTCTCCATGACGTGCGCGAGATCGGTGATGGTGGTGAGGCCGAAGAAGCCGGCCGTGCCCTTCACGCTGTGGACCGCGCGAAACAAACGGTTCAGCAAGACGGGATCGCGCGGCTCGGCTTCAAGCCCGAGCAGATCCGTCTCGAGCACCGCAAGGTGTTCGGTCGCCTCCTGCACGAAGAGGTCCATCATCTCCTGCTCGCTCGAGCTCACGACACCTGGGCGGGGCCGACCCCGAAGCGTTCGCTGAGATTGAGCAGCGTCAGCATGCGCCGGATGTCCGGGTTGGGTTTCTCCACGCGAAACGTGATCTTTCTGCGCTCGGTCTCGCGCAGCAGGGCGACGAGCAGGTTCAGACCCTGGGAGTCGATTTTTTCGGCCTGGGCGATGTCGGCGACCAGGCCGCGGACGGAGGCGCCGTGTTGTTCCAGTATGGCAAGCAGCTCGGTGCGGAGCGCGGCGATGTTTGTCGACAGCAGGTCGCTCTCGAACTCGATGCGCAGAATCGAATCGGCTATGGAGGATTTCATGTTAGACTTCGGACTTGGAAGGAGGGGCTAGAACGGGGCCGGGACTGAGAACGGTCACGAGGTCGCCCGCCCGGGGCAGCATGCCGGCGATGCAGTCCTGGCTGAGGCCGGAGAGGGACTCGGGGGGTGGGGGGAGCAAAGTTTCCGGCCGCGGCAGGATGTCGCCTATCTCGTCCACGATCAGTCCGACCGGATCCGCGCCGGCCTGCTCGGCATCGGGCGGAGGCGGAGAAAGACGCGCCAGCTCGGCCGCGGTCTTGAAGACCACGCAGCGCTCCGCCGAATCCGGGCCGCCTGTCTCGAGCCCCAGCCGCACATTGAGGTCCAGGGCGGTGAGTATCTGGCCGCGCAGATGCACGAGTCCGCGCACCACGGAAGGCGCGCGGTCCACCGGCGTGACGAACGGGCGGCGCACGATTTCGCGCACCCAGAGCAGGTCGCACGCAAACCATTTGCCGCGGACGCGGAAGGCGAGAAGCTGCGAGGAGGTGGACATCGGCGTGGCATGGCCGCGCCGAAGATAGGATGCTCCCGCCCGGGAAACTTCGTCAGCGCGGCAGGCGGCTCACGAAGGGAGTCGGGGGCGGGGGCGAGGTCCTTAAGTCGGCGGAGGCGCGGTGAGGAAGAAGCGGGTGATTAGGTATTGGTAACACCCCCTTCCTCGGCACATATGCCTAGTTACTTTAGGACCATTCCCTAGTCGGGAAATCGGGCAGCGCCAAAGCGGCGCAGATATTTCAGCGCCACTTCGAATTCCTTCGGCGTGGGCGCGGTGATCGTCACGGGCTCGCGCGTAGTCGGATGATTCACCGTGAGCGCGCTCGCGTGCAGCGCCAGCCGGTCCACCAGAGGGCGCTCCTCGTCGCGGCCCTTGTAGCCGCGTTTCAAATCCGAGAGCCGCAGCTGCACGTCGGGCACGCCGTAAAACGGGTCGCCCAGGATCGGCGCGCCCGCCGCCGCGAGATGGACGCGGATCTGGTGGGTGCGGCCGGTGAGCGGCGAGCACTCCACCCAGGCGAAGGCGCGCCCGCGGCGGTCGTGAAACCGCTCCAGGGCGCGAAACGAGGTCGTCGAGGCCTTGCCGCCGCGCTTCTTGAACACGCGCATGCGCCCCGGCTGCTGCTCGTCCTCGCCCAGCGCCAGCTCGATCGTGAACTCGGCGGGCAGGAGGCCCGACTCGTCGCGCGCCACGCGGCCGACCTTCATGGCCTCGTCGGCCGGCGGCACGTAGCAGAGCGCGTGGTAGGTTTTTTTCGCCGTCTTGCCCTGAAACTGGCCCGACACGAAGTCCAGGGCCAGCTTGTCCTTGGTGCAAAGCACCACGCCCGAGGTGTCGGCGTCGAGGCGGTGCACGTTGGCGACGTGGTGGCCGAGCTTGTCATGCACCTGCGTCATCAGGTTGGCGCGGGTCTTGTCCCAGCGGTCGGGCGCGATGAGCAGGCCGCTCGGCTTGTCGAAAGCGATGAGGGCGTCGTCCTCGAACAGAATGGGCGGAAGCATGCGAATAAAGGGCGGGGCGAAACGAGAAACCGAAAGAGAACGGGCAGGCTCCCGCATCGCGCGGCCCGCGTCCAACCCGGAAAACAGCCCGCCCGAATCCCGCCGCGTGACGAACCGGTGCCGCGCGGGTGAAGACGCGGTGACGCCGCCGCGCAGGGCTTGCGCCCGGGCGGGGCGCGCGGGGATCTCCCGGCGGAGATTTTCCCACTCGCCGCATGCCCGCGCTCCGTCTTCCCCCCGCTTTCTCGCTCGTGGCCGCGCTCGGCCGGGTGCCGCCGGCCCGCCCGCTGCGCACCCTTCTCCGCGCCACCGGCCGCCGGTTCAACCCGCCGCGGCGCGAGATCCTGTCCTCCGCGCCCGGCCCCGCGGCGCGCGCCGCCCTCGCCCGCGGCGAAGGCGGCCCGGAGGCGCTGGCCACCGTGCGGCGCGAGCCCGGCCGCGGCGGGATCCCCACGATCGTGCTCGGCGGCTTCGTGCCCGACGCCGGCGAGCAGGTCTACCTGGTGCGCGGCCTGCTCGCCAGCCACGGTGCGGTCTACTACGTCGACTATCCGCAGAGGGATTTTTCCCCGGGCGTCTTCGCCGCCCAGCTCGACGATCTGGTCGCCGAGGCGACGACCCGCGAAGGCGCGCCTCCCGTGATCTTCGCGGTGAGCTTCGGCGCCGGGCTCGCGCTCGACTGGATGCGCCGCTCCCGGCTGGAGGGACGAGCGGCGCCGACGCTTGGCGGACTCCTGCTCGCGAGCCCGGTTTGCGCGATTTCCGACCTGGTCGCGCCCGGGGAAGGCCGGCCCTCCACCCTGCTCGGCCGCGCCTTGCGGCCGCTGCTCGACGCCCGCGACGCGGAAACCGGTCCGGCGGTGGAGCGCGCGCGAAACCTTTTCTTCCGCATGTTCGAATCGGGCGCGCAAAA